>NZ_JBEXYC010000035.1:0-64000 GCF_040630835.1 Kitasatospora sp. NPDC005751 | reverse complement strand
GTGACCACCGTGAGCCGGTGCGCCTGCTCCTTCGCGATGTCGGCCAGCACCGGCACCATCTGGCGTCGAACCGAGCGGGCGCCCAGCGGCGGGTCGGGAGGGCGGGCCCGTCGGAGCGGGCGCCCACGGTCGGGACGGCGGGCCGGTCGGAGCGACGGTCAGAGCGGATCTCCCAGCGGCCCGAACTCCGCCTCCAGGGAGTCGGCCCAGTGGGCGGCGAAGTCCGGTCGCGTGCCGTCGGCGTCGGTGAACCCGTACTCCCGGTAGAGGCCCCAGGTGGCGAGCGCCCGGCCGGTCTTGGCCATCACGGCGGGGTCGGCGGCCAGCGCGGCGACCGCCCGTCCCAGGTAGGCGGGGGTTTCCGAGTGGGCGAAGTTCGGGTCCTGGGCGACGCCGTCGCGCCAGTTGGCCTCCGTCACCCCGAAGTGCTCCAGCATGGCCTCCGAGCGCAGGAAGCCCGGCGTGATCGCGACGGCCGCGACGTCGTGCGGCTTCAGCTCGGCGGCCTGCGCGACGGCGAGGCGGATCACCGCGGACTTCGCGAGGTCGTAGAAGAACGAGCCGCGGTAGCGGGCGGTGTTGCCGTCGGTGACCTCCACGACCAGACCGCTCCGGCGCGCGACCATCAGCGGCAGTGCGAAGCGGCTGGTGATCACATGGGTCTCCACCGCCCGCCGCAGCAGCCGCAGGCCGGTGTCGAGGTCCTGCTCCCACAGCGGGTGCGTCCAGTCCGTCAGCTGGTCCCCGCCCCATACGGAGTTGACCAGGACGTCGAGCCGGCCGTCCTGTTCGGCCGCGATCCGGTCGACCAGGGCGCGGACCTCCGCCGGGCGGCTGTGGTCGGTGCGGACGGGGACGCCGACGCCGCCGGCGGCGGTGATCAGCTCGGCGGTCTCCTCGACGGTCTCCGGACGGTCCAGGTCGGAGCGCCCGGCCGTGCTGCTGCGGCCGGTGACGTACACCGTCGCGCCGGCCGCCCCGAGCTCGACGGCGATGCCCCGCCCGCCGCCCCTGGTCCCGCCGGCGACCAGCGCCACCTTCCCCGCCAGCGGCCGGGTGTCGTTCGTCATGCTTCCTCCAGGTCGTGGCGGTGCCGGGGTGGCTGGTGCGGGGCCAGGAGGGCGTCGAGCTCCCGGCGCAGCCGCTGCGCGAGGGTGCCCCGGCGGTCGAGCGCCCAGACGAGGCCCACGCCGGCGGTGACCGCCTGGACGGACCCGGCCACCGCCGCGACGTCCGTCCCGGCCCGGAGTTCGCCGACGGCGACGGCCTCCGCCAGCAGTGCCCGGATCACCCGTTCCTGGGCCCGGTGGGCGGCCAGGGCGGGCTCGTAGAGCTGCGGGTCCGTGAGATCCGTGCACAGGAAGGCCAGGTGGTTGGCGAAGCTCTCCGGTGTGGCCATCGGAGCCATCGACTCGACGACCAGCGCGGCCAGCGCCCCGAGGACCGATGGGTGCGCCTCCCGCACCCGGCCGTGCAACGCGTCCGCGTCCTTGACGGACTGTTCGGCGAGCGCCACCAGCAGGCCGTGCTTGGAGCCGAACCGCTGCACGAGGGTGCCGGGCACCAGCCCGACCTCGCGGGCCACGGCGGCCAGCGTCAGCCCGGCGGGCCCCACCCGGCCGATCACCTCGGCCGTCGCGCGCAGGATCACCATGTCGTCCACGCCTCGGGGACGTCCTGCCATCGCTACCCCCTCATTAATAAATGCCTGTTCATTTATTAAAGCTCCCGATCGCCCGCAGGGCAACCGGGGGCCGCGGGCCGCCGCGACGGCCGGTCTCACCGCCAACGGAACCGGGCCCCTCGATCACGCGGCCACGAGGTCATGAGGTCACGGGGTCGCGGGTCACGGGGTCACGCGGGCCCGTTCAGGAGCGTCTCCCGGTGCAGCCAGGCGAGGTGGAGCAGTTCCGCGCCCGCCGGCTGCATCGGCTCGCTGGTGGTGAGGCGCTCGACCTGTTCGGCGGTGAACGGGATCCCCACCGCGTGCCCGGCGCCGTCGTCCAGCCGTACGCGGTGCCCCTCGTCGTTGGTGGAGACGATCCGCGCGAACACCGTGTCGAACAGCTCGGCCTCGAACACCGCGACGGTCAGCAGGTCGGTGACGAAGGTGAGCGGGTCCATGCCCAGGCCCAGCCAGGACACCCGGAGCGTGCCGGCCGCGCGCGCCTCGGTCAGGGTCCGGTTGAACGGCCACCCGGCGTAGTCGATCGGGGCCGCGCCGCTGCCGTAGTCCTCGCTGCCGCCGAGCAGTTCCTCGCTGAGCTCGCGCACGACCGCGCGCCACAGGTCGAAGTCGTTGGCCTCGTTCCACGGCGCGTCGTGGGAGGCCTGGAACATGCCCACGGGCATGACCTGGAAGAGGCCGCCGCCGGTGGCGACCTTGGCCGGGTCGCGCCGGTGCAGGACGAACTCGGCCGCGCCGGTCCGCCGGTCGTGGCGGATGACCAGGGTGCTCACGGCGGTCATGACCGGCCGCCGGTCGAGATCGGTGGGATCACCGAGGGCGGCCCGCAGCGGCGTGGCGCCGCCGGCCGGCACGGGCCGGCCGGGCCCGGCCAGCGCGGCGGCGGCGTACTCGTGTGCGGCGGCCTCGCAGACGTTGATGACGTCGAAGTAGGTGCCGCGGCCGAAGGTCAGCGTGGGCGCGGCCGCGTCCGGCGCCACCGCCAGGAGGCGGTAGCAACTCCGGTCCTCGAACAGCTTCGGCCTGGCCAGGTCGCGGACGGCGTCGGCGTAGCAGGGGTACGGGGTGCCGTCGTCGCGCCGGGCGCGGGTGGCGTCCAGCTCCGGGCCGCGGCCGTCGACGGGGGCGGCCGGGGTCCGCTCCTGCCACCGGAGCCGCACCCGCTCCAGGGGTACGGGCGCCTCGGGAATCCAGTGCTCGCGCGCCAGCAGCCGCCCGCCCGGCGCGAACCGCCGGGCGGCCTGCTCGGCCGCGGCCGCCCGGGTCAGCTCGAAGCGGTGGCGGTTCAGGTGGTCGCGCACCTGCCGCCAGCGGGCCCGGCTCGCGGCCGGGGTCACCTCCGGCGTGCCGTCCGGCGCCGGCTGCGGGGTGGTGGACACGGCTCTCCTCGGGGGTCGGCGATCCGCACCGGCGGCCCCCACGCACCGCGGGGGAGGGCAGGTGCGTCCGGGGTCCGGCCAAGTATGCCGAGCCCGGCGGTTGCCGGCCGCTCAGCCCCGCCGGCCCTCGTCGCCCGGCTGATCGGGGAGCAGGGGGAACAGCCGGGTGATGAGGGCCACCGGCCGGGCGCCCTCGGGCCGGGCCAAGGGGCGCTGTTCGCGGTGCTGGTAGGGGGCGAGCGCCTGCCGGACCGCGGCCGCGACCCCGCTCATCTCCTCGGGCGTCAGGTAGGCGACGGCACTGAACGCCTCGTCGTGCCGCCATGCGGCGGGCGCCAGCTCGCGTTGGCCGAGCCATCGTCGCCAGCTCTCGTCCTCCAGCCCCCGGGCCAGGTCGCCGAATTCCTCCGCCGAGGGCGCATTGGCCTCCGGCGCCTCCTGCCGCAGACGCCAGGGCCGTGCGCGGCCCCCGGTGTGCGGCGCTTCCTCGATGAGTCCGTGCCGGGCGAGCTGCCTCAGGTGGAACGAGCAGAGCCCGGAGCTGTGCCCCAGTCGCGTCGCCGCCTCGGTCGCCGTGACGGTGCCGACTTCGGCGAGCAGCTCCAGCAGGGCCGTGCGGACCTCGTGTGCGGGCAGCCGGTCCTCGGCCCGCCGGGACCGACCGGGCGGGGTGTTGACGTCTTCTTCAGTCACTTTGCAAAGTCTGCTACTTTGCAAAGTGACTGGCAAGCGGTCCATCGCAGGGTGGGCCAGAGGGTGAGTGGGGGAGACAGCATGTCCGTTCGTCACGAGCGGCCCGGTCCCGTCGACCGGCGGGTCCGGGTCCAGGGCAGACCGGTGGACTCCTACCCGGCGCTGTCACCCGAGGCGGAACGCGGCTCGGTCCGCCGGGTCACGGAGGCGGGCGAGGAGATCCTGCACCGCCCGTGCCGGGAGGTCACCGAGTTCGGCACGCCCGAACTGTCGGCACTGATCGACGACATGTTCCTCACCATGCACGTGGCCGAAGGCGCCGGCCTGGCCGCCAACCAGGTCGACGTCGACCTGCGGCTCTTCGTCTACGACTGCCCGGACGACGACGGGATCCGGCACGTCGGCCACATCCTCAACCCGGTCCTGGAGCTGCCGGAGCCGGGCGACCGCCGACTGGTCGACGACATGGAGGGCTGCCTCTCCGTGCCCGGTGCCGCCATGGCCGTCCCCCGCACCGACCACGCCGTCGTGCGCGGGTTCGACCAGGACGGCAAACCGCTCGTCATCGAGGGGACCGGCTACTTCGCCCGGTGCCTGCAGCACGAGAGCGACCACCTCGACGGCCACACGTACCTGGACCGGCTGTCGAAGCGGGACCGCAAGGACGCACTCCGGCAGACGGCGGACCACCGGGAGACCGTCTTCGCCCAACGCGCCGCCAGGGCCGCCACCTTCGCCCGCTGATGGGTCCGACGGCAGGGACCATCGGGGGCCCGTGCTCCCTGCCCGGACCTGCCCCGGCCTGGCTCGACGATCCCGGTCGGGTGGTCTGACGGGTGGTCTGACGGATACGGTCGCGGCCCCGGTCGTCGGGTGACGGCCGGGGCCGGGCCGTGTCAGCCGGTGGCCTCCGCGGCGAGGGTGCACAGGCGCTTGGTGGCACGGGTGAGGGCGACGTACAGGTCGCGTTCGCCGCCGGGGCGGGCGGCGGCGATGCCGTCCGGGTCGAACACGACGGCGGTGTCGAACTCCAGCCCGCGCGCCTGTGAGGCCGGCACCAGCCGGGCGTGCCGTTCGACGCCCGCGGCCGCGAGCTGCGCCGTCCGGTCGTCGGCGCAGATCACCCCGATCAACTCGCCGGGGTGCGCGGTGCCTTGCTCGCGCAGCTCCCGCAGGAGGGCGGTGACGAGCGACGCGGGGTCCGCGGCGAGGGTGCGCGGCACCTCGCCGTGCCGGATCGAGCGGATCGGTGTGCGGTCCGGGGCGATCCGGGCGAGCAGGTCCTCGGTGACGGCGAGGATCTCCTGGGTGGTCCGGTAGCTGACGGTCAGGGTGCGCAGGTCGTAGCGCCGTCCGAGGTCCGGGCCGAGCGCCTCCTTCCAGTCCCGGGCCACCGTCGCCGGGCCCGCCTGGGCGAAGTCCCCGACCAGGGTCATCGACCGGCCCGGGCAGCGGCGCACGATCATCCGCCACTGCATGGCGGTGAGTTCCTGCGCCTCGTCGACGACGACGTGCCCGAACGTCTGCTCCGGCAAGCCGTCGACCAGGCCGGCCGCCTCGTCGAGGAGTGGCACGTCGCCGTCCGTCCAGGGCGCCTCCGGCGTGCGCCGCAGCAGGGCCAACTGCGCGTCCGTGAAACGCTGCAGGTGCCCGGCCGGATCGTCGACCTCCGCCAGCAGGGTGTGGACCACCTGGCCCGGCGTGAGCCGGGGCCACAGGTCTTCGACGGCCCGGTCGAGCGAGGCGTCGTCCAGCAGGTCGGCGCGGACGGCGTCGGCGTCGAACTCGTCGGCCCCGGTGGCCGGCGCGTCGTCGAGACCGAGGCGGCGCAGGTCCGCCGCGGCGGCCCGGTCGAGGTCGAGTCCGGTCAGCTCGGCGACCTGGGCGTCGATCTCCTCCAGTACCTCGGCGCCGCTGCGGGCCAGCTCGTCGACGAGGGCGTCGACCAGCAGCTCCTTGAACAGCCGGCGCGCCGGGTTGTGCGCGAGACCGTTGCTCCGCGCCGACTCCCGGGCCCGGACGACCTCCGCCTCCGGGAGCCGGATCCACTCCCGGCCGACCCGGACCTCGAAGTCGCCGCCCGGGGCCTGCCGGGACCGGACCACGGCGGCCAGCGCGTCGGCGAGTACGGAACTCCCCTTGAGGCGCGCCACCTCGAAGGGGTCCGCCGCGCCCGGTGCGACGCCCGCCAGTTCCTCGCACGTCGCCAGGACGACGTCGTTCTCGCCGAGCGAGGGCAGCACCTGGGAGATGTAGTCGAGGAACCGCGCGTTCGGCCCCAGCACGAGCACACCGCGCTCGGCCGCCCTCGGGAACGCGTACAGCACGTACGCGGCCCGGTGCAGCGCCACCACCGTCTTCCCGGTGCCCGGACCGCCCTGCACCACCGTCACCCCGCGGTGCGGCGACCGGACGATCGCGTCCTGCTCGACCTGGAGCGTGGCGACCGCCGCCCCCATCCGGCCGGTCCGCCTGGCCTGGAGCGCCGCCGCCAACGGACCGTCACCGACCACGTCCTGCTCGGTCGGTGCGGAGCCGTCGAGCAGTTCGTCGCTCACCCCCACCACCGTCCGGCCCGTCAGCCGCAGATGGCGCCGTCGCCGCAGCCCCATCGGGTGCACCGGCGTCGCCTCGTAGAACGGCCGTGCGGCCTCGGCCCGCCAGTCCACCAGTACCGGCAGCTCGTCGGAGTCCCGTTGCAGCCCCAGCCGCCCGATCCGCAGGACGGTCCCGTCCGCCAGGTCGATCCGGCCGAAGGCCAGCCCGTCCTCGGCCCCTTCCAACCGCCGTACCTCGCGCGCCAGTTGTTCGGCCGCCAAGTCCCTCTCGTACACCTCGCCCGCGCCGTCGGACGGCGCCGCGAGGACGCGCGCCAGCTGCTCCCGCACCCCGGCCAGCCGCTGGTCGAACAGGTCGCCCAGGGCGGAGACGTGCACCCGCTCAAGCTCCACCTCGCGGGCGGCAACCTCGTTGATCTGAGACAAGAAAGCCCTCTCGGCTCGATCCACCACTGTTTCGAGGCGCCACTATGCAGAGGGAATCCGGGAAAGTAAATATTGACCGAACCGGGTGGAATATGACCTCTGGTGCACACCCCCGGACCGACCTGCCGTTCCGAGGGAGGATGCCCTCGCCCCGTCGCCCGGTCGCGTGCTCGGCCGCGCCGGCCGGTCGAGGACTGCCGAGTGACTGCCAGTCCGACCAGGCGGTCGAGCCGGCGGTGACCTGCCGGATGTGCCGGATGCTGCCGCCGGTGAAGGGGGCGAAGACCTCCGGGCGGCCGTCGGCGTTCGGGGCGACGACCGGGGCTCCGGCGACACCGCCGGCGAGCGGCCGCAAGTTCCACCAGCTCCCGTCGTCACCGGCGGTGTACTGCCAGGTGTGCCAGAGCGGCCCGCTCGCGCCGTCGTGGACGAAGGTTTCCAAGTGGCCGTCCGCATGGCGCCGGCCCAGGAGAATTGGGCACGCGGCGCGGGTTTCTGACTGGGCATCGGGAGACCGGGAAGGCGACTGCCCAGGGCTCCGGCCGAGGCGCTCCCGGCCTCGCGCGCTCCCCGTGCCCGAGGGCGCGCCGGAGAGGCGTCCGAGGGCGTCACGGCCGGTGCGCGCGTAACGTACAGGTGTCAACTACCTGCCGCCGGCCCGCACCGGGCCGGCCGGTCACCGGTCACCGGTCACCGGTCACCGGTCACGTAAGGGGAAGATCATGGAAGACCGAGCACTGGGCAGCCAGGGCCTGACCGTAGGCGTACAGGGTCTCGGCTGCATGGGGATGAGCGCCTTCTACGGCGCCACCGACGAGACCGAGTCCCTGGCGACCATCGACCGTGCGCTGGAGCTCGGCGTCACCCTGCTGGACACCGCCGAGAGCTACGGACCGTTCCGCAACGAGCAGTTGCTGGCCAAAGCGCTGCACGGGCGCCGGGCGGACGCGGTGGTGGCCACCAAGACCGGAGTGGAGCTCGCGGACGACGGTCGGGCGTCCGGGCTCAACGGCCACCCGGAGTACGTGCGGCGGGCGCTCGACCGGTCGCTGCGGCACCTGGGCACGGACCACGTCGACCTGTACTACCTGCACCGCATCGACCCCGGGGTGCCGATCGAGGAGACCGTCGGCGCGCTGGCCGAGCTGGTGGCCGCCGGCAAGATCCGCTACATCGGCGTCTGCGAGGCGTCCGCACGGACCATCCGGCGTGCCCACGCCGTCCACCCGCTCACCGCCGTGCAGACCGAGTACTCGCTCTTCGAGCGCGGCATCGAGCACGACGGGGTGCGGGAGACGCTGCGGGAGCTGGGCATCGGTCTGGTCGCCTACTCCCCGCTGGGCCGCGGCTTCCTCTCCGGCGCGATCACCAGCCCCGACGACTTCGCCGCGGACGACTGGCGCCGGACGGATCCGCGCTTCCAGGGGAAGAACTTCGACCGCAACCTGGAGGTCGTTCGCGAGGTCCGCCGGATCGCCGCCGCCAAGGGCGTGACGCCCTCCCAGCTGGCGCTCGCCTGGGTCCGGCACCAGGGCGCCGTCGCCATCCCCGGCACCAAGCGCCGCAGCTACCTGGAGGAGAACGTCGCCGCGACCGAGGTGGCCCTCACCCCCGAGGACATCGCCGCGATCGAGGCGGTCGCACCCCACGGCGCGGTCACCGGCGACCGGTACCCGCCGGAGTACATGAAGACGCTCAACGGCTGACCGCCGGCCGACGGAGCCCGCGCTCCGGGGGTGTCAGCGCCACCAGGAGGGTGCGGCGGCCACCGCGGCGTCGACAGGTCCGCCTTGGTCACGGTGTCGTCGCCGAGCGGGCCGCGACGGCACCGGCGAAGCCGTGCGCCAGAAAGGCGGCGACGACGGGCCGGTTGGCGACCGGGACGTCCGGGACCAGGGGCGGGGTTGCCTGGGTGCGGCAGGGCCAGGCTCACCGGCCGCCGACAGGGTAGGAATGACCTCGTGCCGCCGGGCACCGCGGACCGCGGCCCGGCGATCCGATCCGCGTCGGATCGGCCCCGCGGGCGCGGTGCGGGACGCCCGGGCCTCCCGCGCCGCACCCACGGAGCCGGCCTCCTCCTCCACCGGGTCGGGTCATGAGCGACAGCAGCAGTTCCTTGGGCGAGTACCTCCGAGCACGGCGCGAAGCCCTCCGGCCGCAGGGCGTGGGCCTGCCGGAGCACGGCCGCCGTCGGGTCCCGGGGCTGCGCCGCGAGGAGGTCGCGATGCTGGCGGGCGTGAGCGCCGACTACTACACGCGCCTGGAGCAGGGGCGCGAGACCAATCCCTCGCCCCAGGTCGTCGACGCCGTCGCGGCCGCCCTTCACCTCGACGGCGAGGCGCTCGACCACCTGCGCCGACTCGTCCGGGCACCCCAGGAACGCCGGGGCGCGCCCGCCGGGCACGAACGCGTCGGCCCCCAGCTGCGGCGACTGCTCGACAGCTGGCCCGACACGCCCGCCTTCGTCCTGGGGCCCGCCCTGGACGTCCTGGCGTACAACCGCCTCGCCGGCGCCCTGCACAGTGGGTTCCAGAGGTTCGACAACCTGGCCGGGATGGCCTTCCTCGACCCCGCCGGCCGCTCCTTCTACCGGGACTGGGAGCGCTCCGCGCACTCCTGCGTCGCCGAACTCCGCGCCGCCCACGGACACCACCCCGACTCGCCGCGGATCGCCGAAGTCGTCGCCGCCCTGTGCGCGCGGAGCCCGGAGTTCGGCGAGCTGTGGGCGCGGCACGACGTGCGGGCCAAGACGCAGCAGTCGAAGCGGCTCGCGCACCCCGAGGTGGGCGCCCTGGAGATCGAGTTCTCCGCCTTCACCGTCAACGGCGCACCGCACCAGCAACTGGTCGTCTACCAGGCCGAACCCACCGCTGCCGCCGCCCTGGCCGGACTCCGCGCCCGGGCCGGGCTCACCCCGACGACGCGGGTGCCACCGGCCCGGGCGCTCAGCACCGGCTGACCCGGCGCCCCCTTCGCGCCACACCCCCGACCCCGCGCGTCCTCCCGCCACACCCGCAACCCGGCCCGCCTCCATCGAGGCGGGCTGGGTGTTCCGTATCCGTCGGCGCGGGTCGACACCGGCGCGCGCCGCGGCGGGTGGGTGCCCGGCACCCGGGGACGGCGCGGCCTGGTTCCGGCCACGGCGGAGCGGCAGGCTGGCTCCGCGGCAGCCGCCGCACCCACCGCCGGAAGGGAACCCCGTGCACGTCCCCCACACCCGCCCCACCGCCGAAGACGCCGCCCTCGCCCGGATCCGGAGCCTGCCCGCCGACCGGCGGCGGATCCTGTTCACCGGCGCCACCGTCGTCACCATGGACCCGGTGCTCGGCGTCCTCGACCGGGGCGACCTGCTCGTCGAGGGCGACACCGTCGCCGCCGTCGGGCCCGGCCTGAGCGCGGTCGACGCCGTGGTCGTCGACGCCACCGGCACGATCCTCTGCCCCGGCTTCGTCGACACCCACCGCCACGCCTGGGAGGCCCAGTTGCGCCGGATCATGCCGGACGTCGACGACCTGGGCGGCTACGTCACCGCGACCCTGGCCGGTTACGCCACCGCCTACCGGCCCGAGGACATGTACACCGGGACCAGGCTGGCCGCCCTGACCGCGATCGACAGCGGCATCACCACCATGCTCGACTTCTCCCACAACTCCCGCACCCGCGACCACTCCGACGCCGCCGTCCAGGCCCTCGTCGACACCGGCATCCGCGGCGTGCACGCCTCCATGGGCCCGCACTTCGGCACCTGGGACCAGCAGTGGCCCGGCGACCTGACCCGGCTCAGGGACCGCTACTTCGGCAGCGACGACCAACTGCTCACCCTGCGCCTGGCGGCCCTGGCCACCGAGGAGATCGCCGGCCCCGCGCTCGCCTACGGTCCCGAACTCGCCCGCGTCGCCGAGGACCTGGGCATCGGCGTGAGCGTGGACGCCGTCTTCGGCACGGCCTCCTCCGAGGCGGTGCTCCGCTGGGCGGAGCACGGCATCCTCGGCCCCGACGTCACCCTGATCCACGCCACCGGGCTCACCTCCGACGCCTGGAAGGCCATCGGGGAGACCGGCACCACCGTGGCACTCGCCCCCACCTCCGACGCCCAGATCGGCCTGGAGACCGCGATCCCCGCCGTGGACGAGGCCCTCGCCGCCGGCGTCCGCCCCGGCCTGAGCATCGACGTCGAAGTCGCCCTGGCCAGCGACATGTTCACCCAGATGCGGACCCTGCACGCCATCCAGCGAATGCGCGCCGTCAACGCCGCCCACGGCACCGACCGGCAGCCCTCCCGGATCACCACCCACGACGTGCTGGACTTCGCCACCCTCCAGGGCGCCCGCACCAACGGCCTCGCCGCCGTCACCGGCTCCCTCACCCCCGGCAAGAAGGCCGACCTGCTGGTGGTCCGGGCCGAGGACCTCAACAACATGCCGCTCAACGACCCGATCGGCACGCTCGTCCTCGGCTCCGACGCCCGCAACATCGCCGCGGTCCTGATCGACGGTGAGCCCCGCAAGTGGAACGGACACGTCCTCGACGTCGACCTGACCGCCCTGCGCGCCGACGTCCACGCCTCCCGCGCCCACGTGCTGAGCGCCCCGCCCACGTCCTGACCACCCCTGCGGCCAGGGGGCGTGACCACACCGCCGGTGACGTGGCCGGGGCCGGTCCCTCACCGGCCGCCGACGAGCGGCTCGGGCGACGACGACCGCCTCCGGCCGACCCGAGCAGCGCACCGGCCGGGCACCGTCGGGAGACGGCCCTTCCTCGGGAGAGGGCCTTCCTCAGGCGGGTTCCGCCGAGCCGGTGAGCCGGAGCTTGCGCTGGGCGCGCTGGTAGAAGGTGGTGCGGCCGAGCCGGACGACCCGCGAGGCGGCGGGGAGCATCGTCACCTCGACGACGTCGCCCGGCCGGACGCGGCCGACCAGCAGGCCGTCGGCCTCGATGGCGAGGTCCCCGCTGCGCGGCAGGACCTCCAGGGCGAGCCGCTCCCCGCCGGAGAGGAACACGGACCGGTTGAACGCCGCGTGCGGGGCCACCGGCGTCACCAGCAGGCCCTCGGCGTTGGGGGAGACGATCGGCCCGCCGGCGGAGAAGCTGTACGCCGTGGAGCCGGTCGGCGTGGCCACGACGACGGCGTCGGCGGTGTACGACACGAAGGGCTGCCCCTGGACCCGGACCGCCACGACCGCCGACCTGTGCCCGGGGCTGCGCAGCAGCACCACGTCGTTGAGCGCCGTCTCCCGGGAGTCACCGAACGTGGCCTGGACACCGGAGCGGGACTCCACGGTGAACCGCAGATCGTCGATCGCGTCGAGGGCGTCCGGCAGCTCCGGGATGTCGACCTCGGCGAGGAAGCCCAGCCGCCCGACGTTGACGCCCAGCACCGGGACCCGGCCCCCGGCTACCAGCCGCATCGCGCGCAGCATCGTGCCGTCCCCGCCCAGGCTGATCAGCAGATCGGCGGTGGCGGCCATCTCCTCGGCCCCGACCGCCACGGCGTCGCACCCGATCCGGGCCACCTCCGACGTCAGTCCGAGGACCTTGGCGTCCCGCGCCCGGCTCCAGCGGACCACGGTGGCCACGGTGGGTGCGCTGGTCCGTTCGGGGTGGAGCACCAGCCCCACCGTGCCGATGAATCCCATCCCGGACCTCCTCGATCCCGATCGGCCCGCCTCGCTCCTCCCAGCATCCACCCGGACCGGGGGGCGACGTCACCGGGACCCGGGCCGGCGCCCCCGGCACGCCGCCCGGCACGCCGCCCCGGGCGGCCACGGTGCGTCATCGGCCGGGCGCCCGTCCCGTCCGCGATGATCGGGCGATGACCCTTCCGCTCCCCGCCGGCAGCCGCACCACGACCAGGCTGATCACCGCCGCGACCCTGCTGTTCGTGGCCTCGGAACCCGCACCGGCCGTCACCGGCCCCGCAGGCCCGGAGTCCGGCCGCTGCTCCTCGGTGGCCCACTCCCGGCCCGCCGAGGAGCTGACCCGCGCGATCACCCGCGTGGTGTCGGAGCGTCACAGCACCGTCGCCGTCGCGGTCGAGGACCCGGGCACCGGACTGTCCTGCGCGGTCCGGGCCCGCGAGCGGTTCGACTCGGCCAGTGTCATCAAGGTGACGATCATGGGTGCGGTGCTGCGCCGCGCCCAGGACGAACGGCGCGCGCTGACGCCGTTCGAGGAGGACAACCTGCGGCCGATGATCGTCCAGTCGGACAACGACGCGGCCACCGCCCTCTGGCGGGACCTGGGGCGGGCGCGGCTGGCGGAGTTCCTGCGCCTCTCCGGCATGGCGGACACCGTCCTCGCGGAGGGCGACCGGTGGGGGCGCACCCAGATCACCGCCGGTGACGAGATGAAGCAGCTCGCCGTCTTCGCCGCACCGGGCCCGGTGCTCACCCCGGAGCACCGCGCGTTCGGCCTGGACCTGATGAACCAGGTCGAGGAGGACCAGGCCTGGGGCGCCCCGCTCGGCGCCCCCGACGGCACCACCGTCCACGTGAAGAACGGCTGGGCGCCGCGGGAGCGCCACGCCTGGCACGTGCACAGCCTCGGGATCTTCACCGACCCGGGCGAGCCGTACCGCATCGCGATCCTCACCCGGGACAACCCCAGCGAGGAGTACGGGATCGACACCGTCCAGGCGGTCGCGCGGGTCGTCCACGCCGCCCGGGTGGCGGCGGCGAGCCGGTGACCGACCGCCGCCGCCACCCGGGCTCCCCGGCCGGATCCGGCTCCGGCTCCGGCACGCGGTGCTCAGGAGCGGAGGTTGGCCGCGACGGCGTCCCGGACGGGTGTGGACCCCGCGTTGAGTTCGAGGATCCGGCGGCGCCCGGGGGTCCTGGGCGGGCGTCAGACGAAGGCGCCGATGCCCGTCGCGGCGCGGCCGACGATCAGGGTGTTGATCTCCCGGGTGCCCTCGTAGGAGTACAGCGCCTCGGCGTCGGCGACGAAGCGGGCGATGCTGTAGTCCAGCACGATGCCGTTGCCCGCCAGCAGCTCGCGGCCCCAGCCGACGGTCTCCCGCATCCGGCTGGTGCAGTACGCCTTGGCCAGCGCGGAGTGCTCGTCCCGGAACGTGCCGGCGTCCTCCAGCTGCGCCAGCCGCACCACCATGCCCAGGCAGGCGGTGGCGTTGCCGAGCATCCGCACCAGCAGGTCCTGGACGAGCTGGAAGCGGGCGATCGGGCCGCCGAACTGCTCGCGCTCACGGGTGTAGTCCAGGGCGATCCGGTAGGCGCCCAGCATCACCCCGACCGCCTCCCAGGCCACCCCGCTCCGGGTGTGCCGCAGCACGTCGGCGGTGTCGCGGAAGCCCTCCGCCCGCTGCAGCCGGTCCGCTTCGGGGACCAGGCAGTCGGTGAGCACCACGTCCGCGTTCTCCACGGTGCGCAGGGCCATCTTGTTCTCGATCCTGGTGGCGGTGAAGCCGGGGTTGTCACCGTGCACCACGAAGCCCAGGACGTGGCCGCTCTCCTCGTCCTTGGCCCAGACGACCACCAGGTCCGCGAAGGTCGCGTTGCCGATCCAGCGCTTGGCGCCGTTGAGCACCCAGGTGTCGCCCTCGCGCCGGGCGGTGGTGCGCAGCCCGGCGGCGACGTCGGAGCCGCCCTGCGGCTCGGTCAGCGCGAAGGCGCCGATCTGCTCCATCCGGGTCATCGCCGGGAGCCAGCGCTCGCGCTGCTCCGGCGAGCCGCAACGGGCGATGCTGCCCATCGCCAGCCCGGCGTGGACCCCGTAGAAGGTCGACAGGGAGGCGTCCACCCTGGCCATCTCCAGGGCGATGAAGCCGTTCAGCAGGCTGCTGGCGGGATTCTCCCGGTAGGCGAGGCCGCAGATGCCCAGCTCGGCGTAGCGGGGGATCAGGTGGTGCGGGAACGCGGCCCGGCCCCACCACTCGTTGGCGTGCGGGGCGACCTCTCGCCGCAGGAAGTCACGGACCCGCCGCAGCACCTCGGCCTCCTCGGGGACCAGCAGGTCCTCGAACCGGTACAGATCCTCGACCAGTACGTCGTCGGTCATGGGTGTGCTCCTCGGCTCGGTGACGACAGGGGCGGCGACATCGGTGCCGCCACCATGCCCCGCCTACCCCTTGATCGCCCTCCAAACGCAGCCCGGCGGACGGGCGACCGGGTACGGCACCGGCCCGGCCGCGGTCGAGGTGCGGGAGGCGCGGATGCCGGCGGGCCGCCTCACGGCTCCTGGGCGCGGCCCGCGGCGGCGGCCCAGGCGAGGCCGATCACCACGGCGAGCACCATCAGCACCGCGCCGAGCCCGATGGACGTCCAGCCGCCGCTGGTCAGGCTGTTCAACTGCTCCTGGTAGGTGGTGTCGTGGGGCTCGGGCATGCCCTCGGAGAACGAGCCGGTGACCTTGGGGTGGCAGACGTCGCCCGGCACCATCGGTTTGCCGTAGCAGGTGGGTACGGCGGTGTTCAGCTTGCTGACGCCGGACAGGATCAGGCCCGCCCCGCCGGCGAGTACGAGCAGCAGGATGACGAATCCCATGACCGGTGCGGA
Organism: Kitasatospora sp. NPDC005751; assembly: GCF_040630835.1. NCBI lineage: Bacteria > Bacillati > Actinomycetota > Actinomycetes > Kitasatosporales > Streptomycetaceae > Kitasatospora > Kitasatospora sp. NPDC005751. Next base: position 48,747 of record NZ_JBEXYC010000035.1, on the reverse strand, counting down.
CCCCCGTCCCGGCGCTGCCGCCGAACCGGCGCGCCCTCGTTCGCTTCGACGCGGCACCCGGCCCGGCCGGTTCCGCTGCCCGGCGGGTTCCTCGCCCCGACCGGGTTCCCCGCCTCGCCCGGCTCCCGGCCGGGCGGGCGGGTTCAGCCGTGGGCCGCCTTGCCGTCGGCGGCGATCGCCGCCAGGCCCTTGTCGGTCGGGCCGTAGATCCGCCCGCCGCCCGCCCAGTACGGCACGGGGGTCGTCGAACCTCCGTTGGGGTGGAACCCGAAGGTCCAGCGGGGTGCGCCGGTAGCCGGGTCCAGCGCCCAGACCTTGCCGTGGACCCAGATGTAGACGGTGCCGTCCGCGTAGTGCGCCGCCATGTCGAGGAGCGGCGCGCTCGCCAGCGAGCCCGACCAGTGGACGGCGCCGGTCCGGGCGTCGAAGGACTGGACGACCACCACTCCCTTCGCGTAGTGCGATCCCACGGCGAAGACGGTGGTGCCGTCGGGGCTCGCCACGGCGCTCCGGAAGTTCCACTCCCCGGCCGACTGCCACACCACCTTGCCGTCCGCCGGGTCGACCGCGTACAGCCGGTCGGCGAGGTGGAGGAAGTAGCCGCCGGCCGAAGTGTGCGGGCCGTCGGCGAAGTAGGGCAGCCCGGGCACGAGGGCGCCACTGCCGGGGGCCAGCTGCTCCCAGAGGCTCTTTCCGCCGTTGCCGGTGTCGAGCGCCTCCAGCTTCCCGGTCCTCCGGTAGGTGGTGAGGTCCATCGCGTAGGTCTCGAACAGCAGGCGGGTCCCGGCGGACGGGACGGAGAGCCTGGAGTTCTCCAGGACGTCGTGCGGGCGCACCAGTTGCCACCGGAGCCGGCCCGTGGCCGGCTCCACCGCCCAGACGAAGGCCGCCGCGTAGGTGACCGGGGCGGTCGGGTCGGCCAGGTGGAAGGTGCCCTTCGCCTCCCCGGCGACGTAGACGAGGCCGTCGAGGAGGCCGACCACCGAGGCGGACGGCGAGACGTGCAGGTCGGGCGGGGAGAGGGTCCAGGCGGCGGCGCCGGTCGCGAGGTCGACGGCCTTGAGGGCGTACGTCAGGTTGCCGGAGCCGCCGTAGCCCATCAGGTAGGCCATGGTGGCGTCGACGGCCACCGGGCGGTCGCCGAGGCCGGCGCCGGACGGCGAGGTGTAGTTGGTCAACGGCCCCCAGCGGGTCTGCCCGGCGCGGTCGACCGCCCACACGCCCGTCATCCCGGCGGCCACGACGGTGTCGCCGCTCCCGGTCAGCGCGATCACCGGTTCGACCAGCGGAACCGTCCAGAGCGGGGTGGCCACCACGTCCGTGTCCAGCGAGCGCGAGGAGTCGGTCGGGTCGGCGGCCGGCGCCGTCGCCGGCGGGCCACCGGCTCCGGGGGTCTTCGGCTTCTCGGGCGCGCCGCCGCCGGTGAGGAACACCGTGCCGCCGCCGGCCGCGGCAACCACGACCCCGCCGGCCAGGCCGAGCAGCAGTTTGCGTCGACCGGGCCGGGGCCGGACGTCGACCGGTCCGAGCCGCACCGTCTGCCGCGCGGTCGGCGGCGAGTCCGGGCCCGCCGCCGGCTGCCCGGGCGGCAGCGGCGGCAGGGGCGGCAGGGGAGACAGCCCGGACGGCGGCAGGGCCGCCGCGGCGGACGACGGGGCCATCACGGCCGCCGCCTCCTCGATCGCCGCGACCAGCGTGGGGTGCAGCCACGTCCCCGGGGTCAGCGGTCCCGCGCCCTGGGAGGCGGCGAGCTGCTGCGGCGTCGGCCGGTCGCCCGGGGCCTTGGCCAGGCAGGCGGCGACCAGCAGCCGAACTCCGGCGGGCACCGCCGCGAGGTCCGGCTCCTCGTGCACCACCTGGTACAGGACCTGCAGCGGATGCCCGCCGCCGAACGGCGCGGTCCCGCCGGTACCGGCGTAGGCCAGCGTCGAGCCGAGCGAGAACACGTCGCTCGGCGGGCCCGCCCGCTCGCCGCTCGCCTGTTCCGGCGACATGAAGGCGGCCGAGCCGAGGACGGTGCCCTCGGCGGTCAGTGCGGTGCCGTCGGCCGCCCGGGCGATGCCGAAGTCGATGACGTGCGGCCCGTCCAGCGCCAGCAGCACGTTGCTCGGCTTGAGGTCCCGGTGGGTCAGCCCGGCGGCGTGGATGTTCCTCAGTTCCTCGGCGATCCCGGCCGCCAGGATGCGCAGCACGTGCTCGGGGAACGCGCCGACCAGCCGGACCGCCTCGTCCAGCGCGATCCCGGGCACGAAGGCGGTCGCCATCCAGGGCACGGGCGCGTCGGTGTCGGCGTCCACGACCGGGGCGGTGAACGCGGAGGAGGCCGCCCGGGCCGCGTTCACCTCGGCCCGGAAGCGGGCGCGGAACCCCGGGTCGGCGGCCAGTTCGGGCCGGACCACCTTGACCGCGACGGTCCGGCCGCCCGCCGACCGGCCGAGGTAGACCACCCCCATGCCCCCGGCGCCCAGCCTGCCGAGCAGGGCGTACGGGCCGATCCGGGTGGGGTCGGCGGGTTCCAGCCGGCGCATGCTCAGGCCCCTTTCGCGGGCAGCGAGGTGATCGTCCGGGTCGTCGTGTCGGAGACGCAGAGCCGTCCGGCGCCGGCGCTCCAGGCCAGCTTCGTGGCGTCCCGGCCCTTGAGCCCGGAGTACTTCCAGCGGGCCTTGCCGTCGGCCGGGTCGAGCGCCCACAGCACGGCGTCGGCGCCCATCCGGTAGAGGTTGCCGTCGGCGCGGAGCAGGCGGGCCCCGAGGAAGGGGGCGTCGGGGGAGTCGGGCGGCAGCGGGGTCCGCCAGCCGGGGCGGCCGTTCGCCGGGTCCACGGTGCCGATCGAGCAACCGCCGTCCCCGTCCCGCCAGAGGAGGTAGAGCAGGCGGCCGTCCTCGCTGGTGGCGAAGCCGTCACCGAGCTTCGAGGCGCCGACGACGCCGCTCGCCGTCCACGCCGGGCCGCCGGTGTCCGGGTCCAGGGCGGTCAGCGTGCCGTCCTTGTCCGGGGCGAGCACGTACCTCCCGGCGGTTCCGAGGCCGAACGCGGCGAGCCTGCGTTCCCAGACGGTCCCGCCCTTCGCGTCCAGGGCCTTCAGCTGGTCGAGGTCGGAGACCACGATCCGGTCGTCCGTCGGCACCGTCGACTGGAGCAGCATGGTGTCCTCGCCGTGGAACCAGAGGCTCTGCCGGGTGGCGAGGTCCACCGCCCAGACGTGGGTGCCGGCCGGGACGAGGTCACCGTGGTCGTTGCCGTCGCCGAGGCCGAGCCAGTAGGCCTTGCCGGCGCGGATCCCGGCGAAGGAGAGGACGCCCGCCGCGTTCTTCCGGCCCTGCGGCAGCCGCCAGTCGAGTCTGCCCTCGGCCAGGGTGAACGCCAGGAGCTCGGGCGCCGTGGGTGACGCTCCGAAGGCGTAGAGCCGGTCGCCGTCGAGCCCGGCGACGGACCGCGGGGTGGTCGGGTCCATCGCGAAGGCGCCGCTCACGGTGGCGCCGTCCACCGTCCACTTGGTGCGGCCGGTGTCGTCCACCCCCCAGATGTTGAGGATGGAGACGCCGACCACCACGCCGTCCGCGGAGAGCACCTGGGGACAGGGGTTCGGCTGGGTCGCCTGCCAGCTCGGCCCGATCTCGGGCACGTCGGCGCCCGAGGGGCGGACGGGGGCGGACGGCGTGCTGCCGCCCGTGCTGCCGGCCGTGGCGCCGCGGCCGCCCCGGTCGTTCAGCAGCGCGATCGTGGTGGCGGCCCCCGCCGCCGCGAGCACGCCGCCGCCGACGCCGAACAGCACCGTCCGGCGGCTCGGGCGGCGGGCGGGCACCGCGTCCTCGGGCAGCCGGCCCCGGGGGCCGGGGTCGGCGGGCAGCGGAGTCGTCGCGGGGGGAGCGCCGGGCGGGCCCGGGTCCGGGAGGGGCAGGGCGGTCAGCACACCGCGTGCGGTGATCACGTCCGTCGCGACGGCCGGCGGGAGCCAGCCGTCCGCCGGGTCCGGGCGGCCGATCCGCTCCACCAGTTCGACCAGTTGGCGCGGTGTCGGGCGGTGGTTCGGGTTCTTGGCGAGGCACCCGGCGACCAGGTGCCGGATCCCGTCCGGCAGGCCGCTCAGGTCCGGGTCGGTGTTCACCACCCGGAACAGCACCGCCGCCCCGGCGCCGTCGCCGAACAGCCGGGTGCCGAGCGCGGCGTAGGCGACCGTCGAGCCCAGCGCGAACACGTCGCTCGCCGGGGTGAGCGGCTCGCCCAGCGCCTGTTCCGGCGACATGTACGGCGCCGACCCGATGACCGCGCCGGTCGTGGTCAGCCCGGTGCCGTCGGCCGCCCGGGAGATCCCGAAGTCGATGACGTGCGGCCCGTCCAGTGCCAGCAGCACGTTGCCGGGCTTCAGGTCACGGTGGATCAGCCCGGCCCGGTGCACCTCGGTCAGCGCCTCCGCCAGCCCGGCGGCCAGCGTCCGCACGGTCACCCCGGGCAGCGGGCCGTGCCGGGCCACCGCGTCCTGGAGCGGGACGCCGACCACGAACGCGGTCGCCATCCAGGGCGTGGCGGCCTCGGTGTCGGCGTCCACCACCGGGGCGGTGAACGCCCCGGAGACCTGCCGGGCCGCCGCGACCTCCTGCCGGAAGCGCGCCCGGAAGGACCCGTCCCCGGCCAGCTCCGGCCGCACCACCTTGACCGCGACGGTCCGCCCGCCGGCCGACCGCCCCAGATACACCGCGCCCATGCCGCCGGCCCCGAGCCGCCCCATCAGCGTGTACGGCCCGGCCTGACGTGGGTCCCCGGCCCCGAGTCGCTCCAACGTGTCCCCCTCCCGTGAGCCCTCACAGGCTAGGGGGAACGGTGGGGTCATGACAGGCGATCACCGGTTTCCCGCAGGAACCCGGTCCGGCCGGCTGCTCACGGGAAACCGGCGATCGCCGGCGGAGGTCAGGCGACCAGGCGCAGCCAGGCCGCCGCGAGCGCGGCGTGGGCGGGCGGTGTCGGGTGCACGCCGTCCTCGGACCAGTGCTCCGGTCCAGCCGTCGCACAGAGTTCGGCGAACATGCCGTCGGCCGCGAGCAGGTGCGCGCCGTAGGTGCGGGCGAGCTCGCGCACGACCTGGATCTTCGGGTCCAGATCGGCCCGCCACTGCTTCCGGATCCCGGCGTCGACCAGGGCGTCGCCCGCCTCGACGGTGGCGCCGATCGGCAGGAGGAACGGTTCGACGAGGATCAGCTCGGTGCCGGCCGCGGCGAGCGGAGCGAGCAGGCGGTCGTAGCCGGCCGCGAAGTCCTCCACGGGGACCACGTGCCCCTCCGGGGCGATCGTGTGCCAGCCGACGTCGTTGATGCCGACGAGGACCGACACCACGTCCGGGCGCGCGTCGAGCACGTCCGCCTGCCAACGGGCTTCGAGGTCCCGCACCTTGTCGCCCGGGACCGCGGAGTTCAGCCAGGTCACGGCCCGCTCGGGGTGCCGCAGCCCCCACTCGCCCGCGATCCGCAGCGGGTAGCCGGAGCCGAGGCCGTGCTCGGTCGCCGGCCGCCCGCAGTCGGTGATCGAATCGCCGGTGAACATCACCGTGCTCCCGGGGCGGAGGTTGATCGTCATGGGCGTGCTCCTGGAACTCGGTCGAGCAGGGGAGAGGAGGGGAGGAGCCGGGACCGCGTCAGGACGCCGGAGCGCCGAACCACCGGTCGGCGGCGGAGGCGAGCGACTTGCGGTCGGGGTCGTGGCCGTCCGCCCAGGCGACGGTGCCGTCGGGCCGGACGAGTACGGCGCCGAACCCGAGGTCGTTCGCGGCCGGCCCGGCCGCGTACCGGATCCGGCTCTCCCGGTCCCCGGCCGCCTCGCGCAGGTGCCGGTCGGCCGTGAAGTCGAGCAGGACGCCCCGGCCGTCCCGCAGCAGCTCGCCGAGGCGGGTGCCGTCCCGGAGGAGGAAGTCCGGGGCGCTGCGGCCGACCAGCGGGTTCTCGTCGCCGAGGTCGTAGCGGACCGAGGCGCCCGATATCCGCTCGAACACGAAGGTCGCTCCGTCACGGGTGCCGATCAGCTCGCGCACCACCGCCTGGATCGCCCGCCCGTGCGGGTCCGGCCGCATGGCCGCCACCTGGGCGCGCGTCCAGTCGAGCACCGCGGCGCCGACCGGGTGGCGCTCCCGGGTGTAGCTGTCGAGGAGTCCGTCCGGCGCGTGCCCGTGCACGGTCGCCGCGAGCTTCCAGCCCAGGTTCACGGCGTCGCCGATGCCCGTGTTGAGCCCCTGGCCGCCCAGCGGGGAGTGGATGTGCGCGGCGTCGCCCGCGAGCAGGACGCGCCCCTGCCGGTAGGTCGTCGTCTGCATCGCCCGGTCGGTGAAGGTCGACACCAGGTCGACCTCGCCCAGCGTCACGTCCGTCCCGGAGACCCGGCGCAGCACCGACTGGAGGTGCTCGCGGGTGGGCGGCTGCGAGCGGTCGAACGCGCCGCCGTCGAAGTCCATCATGGCGACGTGCCCCTTGCCGGGCATCCGGACGTACAGGCCCGTCGGCGTGAGGTTGAAGCCGAAAGCCAGCTCCTCGGGATCGGCCAGGGTGGCGCGCATCGAGTAGCCGGTGAGCTGCGGCCCGGTGCCGACGAAGTCGAAGCCCGTGAGCCGGCGCACGGCGCTGCGCCCGCCGTCGCAGCCGACCAGCCAGCGCGCCGGGTACGCGTCCTCGGCCGCCCGGGCCACCACGCCCTCGTCGTCCTGGGTGACCGCCGAGACCGTGACGCCGCGCCTGATCTCCACGCCGAGTGCGGTTGCCCGCTCGGACAGCAGCCCCTCGACCACGTCGAGGGACGCCATCATGCTCTCCGTGGCCGAGCCGGGAAGCCGGAACGGCAGGGCGGCGACGTCGATCCTGGCCGGGTCGAGCATCATTCCGCCGAAGTGGCCGCCCAGGCGCGGCCGGGCCGACCCGGGAGCGTCGTCGAGACCGGCGGCCTTCCGCAGCCGGTCCAGCAGCCCCCGGCGGTGGAACGCCTCGGCCGACGCGGTGTTGAGGCCCCGGCTCCCGAGCGGCGCCGCCCGCCAGGGGGAGCCGGGCTCGGCCTCCCGTTCGAGCACCAGGACCGAACAGCCCGCGAGGCCGAGCTCACAGGCGAGGAACAGACCGACCGGGCCGGCGCCCACGATTACCACGTCATGCACGGGAACTCCCCTCCGAAGCCTGAACCCTTCAGGCACTCCGAGGTTCCACCGCGCCACTGATGGATCGCACACAGCTCACTGACACGGCATCACAGGCCGCTGACAGCAAGCCTGCACGGGCGGGCGATCCAGACGGTGCGCGGGCAGCACGACCGGCAGGAGGGGGCGGCCGCGGCCGCCGCGGTGTGGCGCCGGGGCAGCCGCGGCCGGCGGGAGACGGCCCGGTCAGGCGCCCTCGACGGTCTCGGTGCGGTGGACCCGCAAACCCCGGCTCAGGTAGTTGCCCAGCGCGGTCGGGTGGTCGTTCGAATCGGTGTGCAGCCACACCCTGCGGACCGACTCCGCCTCGAACGGCTCGGTCGCCCAGGCCTGCCGCAGGGCGAGGGTGAGCGCGTGGCCGCCGAGCCCCTGCCCGACGTACTCCGGCAGGAGCCCGAAGGTGACGATCTCCACCTCCCCGCCGGCCTGGGGCTCCAGGGCGGCGACCCCGGCCGTCGTGCCCGACAGTTCGACCAGCCAGTACTGGCGGTGCGGGTGCGCCCGCGCCAGCTCCGTCCACTGCTGGTCGGTCCGGCTGGAACTGCGCCAGCCGTACGCGGCCCCGACCCGGGCCTGGACCGAACGCACCAGCGCCGACAAGCCCTCCTCGCGCCGCAGCTCCATCCCGGGCACCGCCCGACCCGGCATCAGCTCCTCGCGACCGGTCATCTCCAGATACGTGACGATCTTTCCCATCCCGGCACGCTACCGGGCCGGGCGCCGCGCCCGCACCGGAGGGCGCGAGCACCACGGGCCGGCCCGGGCCCGGGGCCCGAACCGGGGGCCGCGGTGAGCACCGTAGGCCTCGGACGTCATGATGGACCGGATTCTCCGGCAGCCCCACCGGACGACCCTCACCCTGCGACCGACGGCACCCTCCTGGAGACGACATGAGTCCCGCCCCGCTTCCCCTGCTGCTGCCGGACGGCCGGCCCGCCGCCGGCGCCTGGACGCTGGACCCGGCGCTGACCCACCTCAACCACGGCTCCTTCGGCGCCGTCCCGGAGGCCGCGCAGCAGGAGCAGCAGCGGCTGCGCGCCGAGATGGACCGGGCGCCGGTGGTGTGGTTCCCGGCCCTGCCCGGGCGGGTGGCGGCCGCCCGGTCGAAGGTCGCGGACTTCCTGCGGGTCGACCCGCGCGACCTCGCCCTCGTGCCCAACGCCAGCGCGGGCGCGAGCGTCGTCTACGGCAACCTCCCGGCCCGGCCCGGCGGCGAGGTGCTGGTCACCGACCACGGCTACGGCGCCGTCACCATGGGCGCCGAGCGGCTGGCCCGCCGCTGGGGCGGCAGCGTCCGGACGGCACGGGTGCCGCTTGACGCCACGGCCGAGGAGGCCTGCGCGGCCGTGCTCGCCGAGGTCACCGACCGGACCGCGCTGATCGTCCTCGACCACATCACCTCGGCCACCGCCCGCTGGATGCCGGTGAAGGAGATCGGCGCGGCGGCCCGGGAGCTGGGCATCCCCCTGCTGATAGACGGGGCCCACGTACCGGGCCTGGCCGAAGACCCCCTGGCCGGGCTGGAGTTCGACGTCTGGGTCGGCAACCTGCACAAGTTCGGCTGCTCCCCGCGCGGCGCCTCGGCCCTGGTGGTCCGCAGCGAACTCCGTCACCAGCTCTACCCGTTGATCGACTCCTGGGCGGCCGAAGCCCCCTTCCCCGAGCGCTTCGACACCCAGGGCACGATCGACGCCAGCAGCTACCTGGCGGCCCCGGAGGCGCTGGGCTTCATCGAGCGGACCTGGGGCTGGGCGGCCGCCCGCGACTACCTGCGCGAGCTGGCGGACTACGCCGAACGCATCGTCGGCGAGGCCGTCACGAAGCTGACCGGCGAGAGCGCCGCCGTCGACGTCGGCATGCCGGTGAACGCCCTGCGGCTGGTCCGGCTCCCCGACGGCCTGGCCGCCACCCGCCTCGAAGCCGACGCCCTGCGCGACCGGGTCGCGGCCGAGCTGGGCGTCGAGGCCGCGTTCACCAGCTTCGACGGCGTCGGCTACTTCCGCCTCTCGACCCACGTCTACAACACGGCCGCCGACTACGAGGACTTCGCCGAGCGCTGCGTCCCCGTGCTCGGCAGCTGGGCCCGCGGTACGGCGGAGCGGCACTGAGCCGGCCTCCGACGGGAGGCCGCCACCTCCCGTCGGAGGCCTCCGAGCCGCCGGGGCCGGAACCGGCGGCTCGGGGGAGCACCGAGGCCGGCCGCCCGGCCCGGCTCCGTACACTGGCGGGCATGGCTTGCCGCATCAGTGAGCTGGTCATCGACTGTGCCGACCCCGAGCAACTCGCCGCGTTCTGGAGCGAGGTCCTCGGCTACGTCGAACTCGGCCGGGAGGCCGACGGGAGCATCGAGATCGGGCCGCCCGGCGTCGGCTTCGGCGGCCCGCAGCCCACCCTGGTCCTCAGCCCCAGTGGTGGCCCCCAGCCCGGGAGGAAGGAAGCTCCGGCTGCACATCGACGTCAGCCCCACCGACCGGGACCAGGACGCCGAACCGGCCCGGCCGCTCGCGCTCGGCGCCAGGCCCTCGACATCGGCCAGACCGGTGCCGAGGACTGGCACGTGCCGGCCGACACCCGGAGGGCAACGAGTTCTGCCTCCTGCGCACCCGGCTCCAGCCCCGCTGACTGCTGAGCGACCGCCCGCGGCGCTGCGCTGTCCGGGTGTGGTCCGGGCGAGGTGGCGGTGTGGTCCGCGTGTACTCCGGGTGAGGCCCACGGAAGGACCCGGCGAGCCCCGGGAGGCCGAAGACGCGCGGCCAGACCGTGCAGGATCCGGGAACCCCGGGAGAATCGGAGGCGGACCGGTTCGGCCGCGCGTCGGCCGCCCGGTTCCGCCGATTCCACCGGTTCCACCGCCCGCACCCGTACCGCCCAGTACCGAGGAGCACCCCATGCCCGACTTCCACCCGGAGCACGATCGCCTGGTCGTCAGGCCGATCGGGGAACCCGCCGCCGACGCCGACACCCGTACGGGCGAGGTGGTGGCGGTGGGACCCGGCCGGCCGCTGGAGAGCGGCAAGCCGCACCCGGTGGACGTCAAGGTCGGCGACCGGATCGTCTTCGCCACGTTCTCGGGCTCGGAGATCGAGGTCGCGGGGGAGCGGTACCTGGAGGTCCCCGAGGACGAGGTCCTCTCGCTGTCCGCCGAGTAGGAGCCCGCCGAGGAGGAGAACGTCATGACCGAGCAGTCGAAGGCCCGGATCGGCGTCACCGGACTGGCCGTGATGGGCCGCAACCTGGCCAGGAACTTCGCCCGCCACGGCTACCGCGTCGCCGTGCACAACCGCACCCGGGCCAGGACCACCGCCCTGCTGGAGGAGTTCGGGCACGAGGGCGAGTTCGTCCCGGCCGACTCGCCGGAGGCGTTCGTCGCGGCGATCGAACGCCCGCGCATGATCGTCGTCATGGTCAAGGCCGGGGAGCCGACCGACGCGGTCATCGACGAACTCGTCCCGCTGCTCGACGAGGGCGACGTGCTGGTGGACGGCGGGAACGCCCACTTCCTCGACACCCGACGGCGGGAGGCCGCCCTGCGCGGGCGCGGGCTGCACTTCGTCGGCAGCGGCATCTCCGGCGGCGAGCAGGGCGCGCTGGAGGGCCCCAGCATCATGCCGGGCGGCACGGCGGAGGCGTACCGGCTGCTGGGACCGCTGCTGGAGGACATCGCGGCCCGGGTCGACGGCAAGCCCTGCTGCACGCACGTCGGACCGGACGGCGCCGGCCACTTCGTCAAGATGGTCCACAACGGCATCGAGTACGCGGACATGCAGCTGATCGCCGAGGCCTACGACCTGCTGCGCCACGCCGCGGGCCTGCAGCCGCCGCAGATCGCCGAGGTGTTCCGCACCTGGAACGGCGGGCGGCTGGAGTCCTACCTGATCGAGATCACCGCGGACATCCTCGCCCACACCGACGCGGACACCGGCCGGCCCTTCGTCGACGTCGTGCTGGACCGGGCCGAGCAGAAGGGCACCGGGCGCTGGACGGTCCAGACCGCGCTGGAGCTCGGGGTGCCCGTCGGAGGCATCGCCGAGGCGGTCTTCGCCCGGTCGCTGTCCGGCGGCGTGTCCCTGCGCGAGGCGGGCCGCGGCCTGCCCGGACCGACCGAGACCTGGCTGGACAGCGCCGCCGCGGACCGCTTCGCCGACGACGTCGAGCAGGCCCTGTACGCCTCCAAGATGGTCGCGTACGCCCAGGGCTTCCAGCAGATCCAGGCCGGCAGCGCCGAGTACTCCTGGCGGATCGACCCCGGCGAGATGGCCGCCATCTGGCGCGGCGGATGCATCATCAGGGCCAGGTTCCTCGACCGGATCAAGGCCGCCTACGACGGGAACCGGGAGCTGCCCACCCTGCTGACCGACGCCCACTTCACGGAGGCGCTCGGGTCCGCCCAGTCGGCCTGGCGGCGGGTGGTCTCGACGGCGGCCCAGCTGGGCGTGCCGGCGCCGGGCTTCGCGACCGCGCTCGCGTACTACGACAGCCTGCGGGCCGAGCGGCTGCCGGCCGCCCTGGTCCAGGGGCAGCGGGACTTCTTCGGCGCGCACACCTACCGGCGGGTCGACCGCGACGGGGTCTTCCACACCCGCTGGGAGGAGCCGCAGCGCCCGGAGGAGCGGCGCTGAGCGGCCCGCCCGAAGCGTGGCTCGGCCCTCCCGGGTCCACCCGGGAGGGCCGAGCCACGCGGGCGCCACGGGTCAGCCGGTGGTGACGACCATCCGGAAGCGGGCGGCGCCGGCCGGCATCCGCTCGGAAGGCACATCCGCACCCAGCAGAGCAGTTTCGGCCCGATCGCGCACGGCGGGCGAGGGCGACGGCGGCGACCCGCACCCCTGCGCGGGGGGCGTTTCACGTTCCCGCGCCCGGGCAGGCGCGGGCCGTGCGGGACGGCGGGAAACAGTCGCCTCCCGGTGGGCGCGCACCGGCAATCGCGCGTTCGCGCGGCTCGCGTGCGAGCCGCGGCGCCGAGGGGGGATCCAGCGAGAGGAGTGGCCGTGAAGGCTCTGACCTGGCAAGGAAGGCGGAACGTACGGGTCGAATCGGTGCCCGATCCCGTGATCGAGGACCCGACCGACGTCATCGTGAAGATCACCACCACCGGACTGTGCGGATCGGACCTCCACCTCTACGAGGTCCTCGGCCCGTTCCTGGATCCGGGCGACATCCTCGGCCACGAACCGATGGGCGTGGTCCAGGAGGTCGGCCCCGAGGTCACCGCCGTCCGGCCCGGCGACCGGGTCGTGGTGCCCTTCAACGTCTCCTGCGGCACCTGCTTCACCTGCGCGCAGGGTCTGCACTCGCAGTGCGAGACGACCCAGGTCCGCGAGTACGGCACCGGGGCGTCACTGTTCGGGTACACGAAGCTCTACGGCCAGGTGCCCGGCGGGCAGGCCGAGCTACTGCGGGTACCGTTCGGCAACACGCTGCCCATCAAGGTGCCGCAGGGGCCGCCCGACGACCGGTACGTCCTGCTCTCCGACGTCCTCCCGACCGCCTGGCAGGCCGTGGAGTACGCCGACGTGCCCGATGGCGGCAGCCTGGTCGTCCTGGGCCTCGGGCCGATCGGCGACATGTGCACCCGGATCGCCGCCCACCGCGGCGCCGGCCAGGTGATCGGGGTGGACCTCGTACCGGAACGCCTGGAGCGGGTCCGCGCCCGCGGCACCACCGTCCTCGACCTCGACCGGCACGGCAAGGGCCTGGCCGACACGATCCGTGAGATGACCGACGGCCGCGGCCCGCACGCCGTCATCGACGCCGTCGGCATGGAGGCGCACGGCTCGCCGGCCGCGACCCTCGCCCAGCAGTCCACGGCCCTGCTGCCGAGCGCCCTGGCCGCCCGGCTCATGCAGCACGTCGGAGTGGACCGCCTCCACGCCCTCCACCTCGCCATCGACATCGTCCGCCGCGGCGGCACCATCTCCCTGTCCGGGGTCTACGGCGGCATGACCGATCCGCTCCCGATGCTCACCCTGTTCGACAAGCAGATCCAGCTGCGCATGGGCCAGGCCAACGTCCACCGCTGGTCCGACGACATCCTCCCGCTGCTCTCCGACGACGACCCGCTGGGCGTGGAGGCCTTCGCCACCCACCATCTCCCGCTCGCCGAGGCGCCCGACGCCTACCGCCTGTTCCAGAAGAAGCAGGACGGCGCCGTCAAGATCCTCTTCAATCCCTGATCCCTGTCCCCGCCTGATCCCGCCCCCCGCCCCGCTTGATCCCGCCTCCGACTGATCCCCGTCCCCGACGCCGCACCGGCGTGACCGCTCCCGGGAGCCCCCATGTCCCGAACGCTGCACCGCTTCGCCGACCGGACCGCCCTGGTCACGGGCTCGTCGCGAGGCCTCGGCCTGCTCATCGCCCAGGAACTCGCCCGGCGGGGCTGCCGGGTGATGCTCTGCGCCCGCGACCCGCGTGAGCTCGGATTCGCCGAGAGCCGTCTGCGTGCCGAGGGCGCCGAGGTGGCGTCCGTGGTCTGCGACATCACCGACGAGTCCGCCCCGCGCGCGTTGCTGGACGCGGTGCACGACCGCTTCGGGCCGCTGGACGTGCTGGTCAACAACGCCGGCATCATCCAGGTCGGCCCCTTGGACGCGCTGCGGGAGGAGGACTTCCGCGAGGCGATGGAGACGATGCTCTTCGCCCCCTTGCGGCTGACCCTCGCGGCCCTGCCCGACCTACGGGCCAGTACGGCCGGCACGCTGGTGAACATCTCCTCCGTCGGCGGACGCATCGCCGCACCCCACCTGCTCCCGTACGCCACCGCGAAGTTCGCCGCGGCCGGCCTGTCGCAGGGACTGCGGGCCGAACTCGCCGCAGCGGGAGCCGGAGCGGGCGAGGGGGCCGGGGTCAGTGTCACCACCGTGCTGCCCGGCCTGATGCGGACCGGCTCGCACACCGCGGCCCGCTTCCACGGCAGGCCCGGCGCCGAGTACAGCTGGTTCGCCGCGGCGGCGTCGCTCCCCCTGCTGTCCATGGACGCGGAGCGCGCCGCCCGCGCCATCGTCCGCGCCGCCGAGCGCCGCAGGCCCGAACTCGTCCTCACCCCGGCGGCCAAGGTGGGCGTCCGGCTCCAGGGCCTCGCTCCCGCCACCACGACCCGCCTGCTCGGCCTCGCCGCACGGATCCTGCCGGGGCCGGGGCAGGACCCGCGCCGCAACGTCCGCGGGTCCCGGGCCGCGGTCGACTCGCCGCTCCCCGCAGCCGTCACCGTGCTCGGCGACCGCGCGGGGCGGCGCTTCGGCGAACCCGGACCCGGCCGCTGACGAGTTCCGGGCGGACCCCCGATCCCGGCGGCGTGTCCGGTCCGTCGCCGCCGGCACGCGCCGGGTCGCCCCGGGTCGCGCCGGCGGAGCGGCCGCCGCCGGTGGCGGTTCGACAGCGCTGCGGCGTCAGACCAGCCGGTCGCGATCGCGGGCCGCGACGGCGCGCACCCGGGCGGCGAACTGACCACGGCTGCGCTGCTGGTGCAATTCCTCCGCGGCCTCCTCGTCGTCCTCGTGGGCGGGGGTCTCCGGGGTCGCGTCCTCGTCGTGGTCGGCGTCGGTGTACTGGTCGTGGAGGAGCCAGCAGCCGTGGATGCCGGCGAGGAGGTCTTCGAGGAGGTCGCGGGCGGGGCGCCGCGGGTCGAGGGGGGTCAGGCGCAGGCCGGTGTCCTCCGGGGCGAGGCCCTCGTCGCCGTCGTCCTCCGCGTACTCGGCGAGGGCCTCCTCGAAGTCGTTGAGCTGGTCCCGCAGGGCGGTGGGGTCGGGCAGCAGACCGTCGGCCACCTGCAGGGCGTGCCGGACGAGCCCGGCGACGGCGTCGTGCGGGGACGCTCCGGCGTCGATGAGTTCGAGGACGAGGGTGGGGGTCTCGTGGGCGAGCGCCTCGATGGCGTCGGCTTCGAGCACGACGGTGGCGCGGTCGTGGCCGGAGGCCTCGGCGGCGATCTCGGCCGCGGCGGTGAGCCAGTGGGCCGCGGCGACGGCCGCGGCGGTGGGGTCGATGCCGGAGAACAGCTCAGCGGGGCCGAACGGGTCCTGACGGAAGAGGTGGTCGGCGGCGGCGACCTGGGCGGGCGAGGCGTCCTCGCGACTGAGCAGGACGGCCTGCTGGGCGCGGCCGGAGAGGTCGCCGAGTTCGGCGCTCTCCACGGCGGCGAGCTCCTGGGCGGCCTCGGCCAGGACGGTGGCGGTGAGTTCCGGGTCGCCCAGGGCCACCAGGGCGCGGCCGATCCGGTTCGCGGACTCCACCAGGGGGCTGTAGGAGACGGTCAGCATCCCGCCCTGGGGCAGGTTGGGGCGGGCGACGGCGGCGGCGACCTCGCCGAAGGCCTCGCGCTCCCGCTCGCGCCGCCATCCCTCGCTGCCGGACTCCAGGGAGTCGGCGGCGCTGGCCGGGTGGGTGTAGGTGCGCCAGGCCGCCTCGGACAGCTGGGTGAGCGTGCCGGCCAGGCGCAGCAGCGCGGCGGTGTCGGCCTCGGCGGGAAGGACGGCGACGCGGGCGGAGAGGTCGCCGCCGCCGGTTCCCCAGGCGGCGATCAGCTCGTGTCGGGCGGGGTCGACACTGTAGCGGGTCATGGCGGCGCTCCTTCGGATCGTGTCGGCGCACCGACTGGCCTGAGGTGATTCTGGCGTGCGCCGCGGCCGGGGGTGAGCTTTTCCGCCCGGTGACGCACCGCACGGGGACGGGGTACTTCGGCGGAGCCTGCGGCACCCAGCCGACTTCGTCGGTGCAGCTCGTCCTCGGCTACGTGAGGTCCTTGCGCATCAACGTGCACACGGTCTCGTACCGTTCGACCGAGCCCTCCGCGGTCTCCACCTCCCAGGAGTCCGGTTCGCGGCCGTAGGCCCGGTAGCCGAGCCGCTCGTAGAGGGCGCGGGCCCTGGGGTTGCCCTCCTCCACGCCCAGTTCGGCCACCGTCAGGCCCCGGGCGGTGATCCGGGCCTCCGCGGAGGCGATCAGCAGAGTGCCGATGCCGCACGACCGGAGCGCCGGATGGACGCCGAGCTGCCAGAGCGTGCCGGCACCGCTCCTGACCGTGTAGTCGACGCCGCCGATCGCCACCGGCAGGCCGGCGGGCCCGTGCACGGCCAGGTAGTCGACCTCACCGCGCTCGGCCCGCCGCACTTGGTCGGCGAGCCGGCGCACGTGCAGGGCGGAGCCCGCCCAGCCGCACGAGGGCAGGTCCTCATGGGTGAGGTCGCGCACGGACAGCGAGACCCTGATGTCGGTCACCTGGACCACCTCCAGCCTGAGAGGCTCCACCACACGTCGGCGAGGCGCAACACCATTCGGGGCATCCGCCCCGGGGGCGGGGCGTTCGTCGCTCGTGCCGCGTGGCGCCCGGCTGGGTCAGGGGGTGGCGGGAGGCGGCGTCGCTCCCGTGGCGAGCTGCGCGCGGACCCGGGCGGCGAGAGCGGACATGTCGGCCGGGAACCGGGCTTCGAGGTCGATGCCGGTCTTCTCGGCGATCACCAGGAGGGAGAACAGGCAGTCCGACAGCTCGTGGGCGAGCAGCTCGCGGCCGCCCGCCACGTCGGTGCGGTGGCCCTCGTGGGCCATCACCGGCTTCGCGAGGGCCCCCACGTCGCCCACGGAACCGAGCGCGTGGTCGGTGAGGTCCCACCGGCGGCCGAGCCGCTGCTCGTTCAGCCGGTCGTAGGACTCGCGGACTTCGAGCACCGCGTCGTGCAGCCGCTCCCGGTCGGACATGGTCGGCTCCCGTACGGACGGCGCCGGGCGTGCGTCGCCATCACGTCGACGCGCGCCCGGCGATTCACCTGAGTCGCTGTCAGTCCCCGTTCTATGACGCCTCGTCAGTCCTGACAAGTCGAGTCCCGGTCGAACCTCTTCCGAGGGGTTCACCCTGCGGTACGTCGTGCCGTTCGATGGCGTCGTGGGTCAGCACCGGTGGGCGGCTTCGCCCCGACCCCGTTCGGCGGCGGGGTCGGGGCGATGGTGGCCGCGTTCAGGCGACGTTGTCGCGCCGACGGCGGCGGAGGAGGGCGAAGGCGCCACCCGCGAGCGCCAGGGCCACGCCCGAACCGCCGACGAGCACGGGTGTCGAGGAAGGGGTGGCTGCCGACTTCTTCGCGACGCCGTAGCCGCTGGACATGCCCGTGGTGTCGTACACCGAGCCGGGCAGCTTGTCGGCGTAACGGGCCTTGACCAGCTTCTGGTAGGCGCTCAGCGAGACCGCCGACTGGCCGTCCAGCCCCTGCCGCGCCTGGTCGTTGAGGGGTTCGACCGTGGTGAGCTTCAGCTGGTACCAGCCGCGGATCTGCGGCTCGGAGAACACCAGCGTCCCCACCGTGGCACTGCCCGCGAACGTGGCGTCGCTGTCGCCCTCGCGCACGGCCGCCAGATGCCACCCGCCGCCCTGCGTGGGGGCGAGCATGACGGTGGCGTTCCGCCCGTTGACCGGGGCGTTCAGCGCGGAGACCAGATAGCTCAGCTTGACCGCCTCGGTGGCGATCGGCAGGGACGTCCCCGCGGCGAAGCCGGGAGTGATCTCGTTCAGCGCCAACGGGTCCTTGACGGTGAACGTCGGCAGGCCCTCGCACGGGTCGGCCTTGTCGGGGATCGCCTGCGGTGCGCCGACCGCGTCCCCCTGGGGCACCGGCACGCTGAGGAAGCGGCAGATGGTGGCGCGGACGTCGGCCGACTTCACCAGGTCGAGGGCGGCCTGGTAGTCCGGGATGTCCGCCGGGAGCGGGTCCATGGGCGCGGTCGCGTGGGCGGGGCCGGCGACTGTCAGCAGCGCGGCCGCGCTCAGTACCAGGACGGTGGTCAGGCGGGAGCGGCGGGAGGCCGCCCCCTTGCTGGACGTTCTTGCTCGGTGCATGCCGCCTGCCTTAACGGGAGATGCCGATCCGGGAGTGGGTCCACTTGAACGAGCTGTTGCTGACGTAGTCGTTGTAGTTCCACCACGTGTAGGTGGCGGTGTCCGGCCACGGGTCGGCGACGGCGATGGTGTTGTTCGACGTGTCGAAGCCGTAGACGACGTTCATGTGGCCACCGCCGGACGTCCACCCGATGCGGGCGGCGACCGGGCGGGCCGCCTTGACGTCGGTGTAGACCTGGTTGAACGTGGCCGCGCTGTTCAGGCCGGAGCCGGGGTGGGCCATGCCGAGGCTGTTCCAGCCCCTGGCCATGTCGTCGAGTGTGGCGGGCTGGTTGTTGCAGCCGTAGGAGGGCTGGGCCCGGGTGCAGAAGTCCGTCTGTGTGCTGCCGTAGCCCTGGAACTTGGCGATCGTCAGCCCGGAGGCGACCCAGCACCACTGGGTCTTCTCCTGTTTGTACATGCCGATGTTGTCCTGCCCCGCCTCGGCGTGGGCCGGGCTCCCTACGGCGGCGAGCAACCCCGAAACCGTCAGTGCGGCGGCCATCGTCGTGGCCGCGAACGTGGATCTGCCCATCTTCCTGCCTTCCCGCGAAGGTGCGATGCGTGCCGGGGATCTTGCGCAGCTATGACAGCACGAATTCGCGCTGTTACCCATGGTGTGTATAGAAACTGCACCTACAAGGACGAATCGTCATATATGCAGGGCAGACGACGCCGAGGACCTCACACCGGGGCAGGTGATCCCCGCGGTGCGGTCCCACGGCGGGGCCGGGGCGGGCGCGGGCGTCATCGCGGTTCACCCGGCCGGCGGGAGCGCGGGGGCGGCGGGGGATCGAGGCGGACGAGGTGGTGGTCGACTCCGCCGTCCGGCCGGTGCACCGTCCGGTAGGCGTACGGGGCGGCGCTGCCGGGGAGGACGGCGACGCCCTCCTCCACGACGTTCTGCTGCCGCGCGATCGCGCGCAGCCGCAGGTCAGCGTCGTCCGGCAGGTGCGGGTCGGGCGGTCGGCGGTGTCGGCCCACCGGTCTCACGCGCCGACGAGCGCACGCGGGTCGGACCCTTCGCCGCCCCAGCCGTGGGTGGAGAAGCCGCGGCCCCCGCCCCGGTAGAGCGTGAGGGCGGCGTGGGCGGTGGCGAACATCGGCAGCGGTGGCGCGTCGACCGGGGACCAGTGGGCGCCGAGGTGCTTGTCCGGCTCGGCGTTCGTCAGTTCACCGCTCCAGGCGGTGGCGAGGAACACCGACAGCAGGAACGGGCCCTCGCCGTCCCAGCCCTGGCGGACCTGGATCGTGTGCACGAGCCATAGGCCCCCGGGATCGGTGATCAGCCCGGTCTCCTCCCGCAACTCGCGGGCGGCGGCCTCGTCGAGCCGCTCGCCCTCCTCGACCTTGCCGCCGGGGATCGTCCACGCCGGCGTCGCGTGCCAGCCGTGCGCGGCGTAGCGGAGCGTCGCGACCAGATCTCGGTGCTGGTCGTGGACGATGACGGACACGGCCTGGCGAAGGATCTCCACGGTGCTACCTCCGGGACTGCTCGGCTGACGGGGACTCGCGGTGGTCGGCGGGGTGCGGCGGTGCACCCGTGCTCAGGCCGGCCGGCGCGCCGTCTGGCCGGCGGTGAGCGTCAAGTGAGCTGTGGACGGGTCGAGTTCGCTTGGTCACCTCGGGTCGGGTGGCGTCTGATGATGGTGCTGTTCGAGTGCGGCGTTCAAGCGGATTTCCGTCGGGCGTGCCCGGGGCGAACGGGGACTTTTCGAGCACCCCCCGCGCTTCCGGGGACACCCCGAGGTGGTCGCGAGGGAGTGCGGCGAGGGTGGCGGAGCCCAGTGCGCGGGCGGCGAGCGCGCGTTCGAGCACTGGCGGACCGTGCGGCTTCGCGCCGGTGGCGGGTGCTCGTCGGGTGGGGAGGGTGCGCGGCGGACAGCCGTCGGCGGATTCACCCGTTCGGCTGGCGAGCTGCCCGGGAAGGTTTGGGGCGTCGGTATGTCGGGGTCGGGGGTCGGTCCGCAGACGTACCGCCCGCGGACCTCCGGGTCGCCGCCGAGATCGGGGAGAGTCGCCTGATGGAGCGTCAAAATGACGATTGTGCCCGCACCTTCCTTGCGACGCCTTTAAGCTTCCGCTGAATGGCGGGTGCTCCGTCACTCCACACGGCTCCTCAGGCGGCCGGGCGTAGGCCTCTCGACGATGAGAGTGGGAATGACATCTACAAGTGATCGGTTGAACGGCTCCGCGCGCGGGCCGGGTTGGGGGCGGTCGGGTTCGCCCGGCCGCCGGGCCGTGGCGAGAACCGCGGCAGTGGCACTGGGGATCGCGGGCTGCTCGCTGGCCGTCGCGCCGGCGGCGTTCCCGCAGTCCGGCGACGGGTCGGTGACGGTCCGGGTGGTGCGGGCGGTGGACACGAGCGGGGTCTGGACGCCGGCGCTGGAACCCGGCCTCGCGGGTGTCACGGTGACGCTCACCGATGACGCAGGCACCGCGGTCCAGGGGGCGACGGCGGCGGACGGCACGGTCACCCTCGCCCCGGCGGCGAAGCTGTCCGGCGGCAAGTACCGCGTCCAGGTGGTGAATCCGAAGCCGGGCGTGCTGTTCCCGGCCTTCGCCTCCCGGGAGGGACTGGACGGCGCTCCGAACAGACTGAGCAGCAACGAGGAGTTCGTCGACCTCTCCGGCGGCAAGAACGTCGCGTTCACCACGGGGCTGTGGAACCCCGGTGACTACTGCCAGAAGAACGCACCGCTGGTGACGACCTGTCAGCCCACCTCGCGCGAGGGCGGCGCCCAGCGCACGCTGGTGTCCTTCCCCTACAGCGCGCGCGGCCAGGACGGCGTGGACGTGAACGTCACGGACATCGCCACCGACGCCGAGACCGGCACGCTCTACGGCATCGGGTGGAACCGCTCCGACCGGCGGGTGTTCTCCTCCGCGCTGGCCAAGCGCACCACCGACTACGGTCCGGGCGGCGCCGGGGCGATCTACGTCACCGACCTCGCCCAGAAGAGGACCACCCTGTTCACCACCGTCCCGGAGGCCGGTGCGACGGTCCACGGCGGTGGCACCGACGACGCCTTCCTCGGTGTGCCGGGCAAGGAGAGCCTGGGCGGCCTCAAGATCACCGATGACGGTCGGGACCTGTTCGTCGTCAACCTCAACGACCGCAGGCTCTACCGCTACGACGCCACCGCGCCCACCGCGGCGGCGCCGAAGGCCTCCTACGCCGTCCCGGATCCGGGCTGCCCGGCGGCGGGGGACTGGCGCCCCTTCGGCCTGGGCCTCCAGGACGGCAAGGGCTACCTCGGCGGGGTGTGCTCCGGCGAGTCCACCGGCAAGGTCGCCGACCTCCGCGCGGTCGTCCTGCCGTTCGACCTCGCCACCGGGGTGTTCGGCAAGCCGGTGCTGGACCAGCCGCTCGACTACCCGCGGCAGTCGACCGTCGGCGGTGGCCCGTGCGACGGCGCGGGCTGGTTCCCGTGGACGAGCACCTACCCGACGTCGCAGAACGGCAATCCGTGCGGCGCCTCCACCATCGCCAACCCCGAGCCCGAGCTGGGCGAGATCGCCTTCGAGAGCGACGGCTCGATGCTGCTGGCCTTCCGCGACCGCTTCGCCGACCGCGCCCCGGCCGCCCCCGCACCGGGCTCCGTCGCCGTCGTCATGTCCGGCGGGGACCTGAACAAGGCCTGCCCGGCGGGCGGCACGTTCCTGCTGGACACCAACAACGGCTGCGGGCTCTCTCCCCGGGGCACCCGGTTCTTCGACACCAGCTGGGGCGGCCACCGCAACACGGCGTTCGCCGGCATGGCGCTCTCCAAGGCCGAGAACACCATCGCGGTCTCCGCCTTCGACCCCAACCACACCGCCTTGGGGTACGGCACGTCGTTCCTCCAGCGCGACGGGAAGCAGGACCCGAAGTTCGGCCTGCGGCTCAACCCGCCGGGAACGGTGGCCCCGTTCGGCAAGGGCGCGTCGATGGGCGACCTGGAGGTCCTCTGCGACCAGGCGCCGCTGCAGATCGGCAACCGGGTCTGGTACGACCCGGAGCGCACCGGCGTCCAGCGCCCGGGCCAGCGCCCCGTCCCGGGCGCGACCGTCCACCTCTACGACGAGTCGGGGAAGCTCGTCGGCACGACGAGGACGACCGCCCGCGGCGAGTACTACTTCGACGACTCCGACGTGGACGGCGGCCTCAAGCCGCGCACCAAGTACACCATCAGGCTGGACAACCCGGCCGACTACGCCAAGGGCGGCCCCCTGTACCAGTGGGTGCCCACCGACGCGGACGTCGGCGACAACCACTTCATCGACTCCAAGGGCGTCGTCCCCGACGGCGGACGGTTCCCCGAGCGGGCGTTGACCACCGGCGGGCCGGGCGAGAACGACCACACCTTCGACTTCGGGTTCCGCCGGCAGGAGGGCGCGCTGCGCCTGGTCAAGCACGACCAGGACGGCAAGCCGCTGGCGGGGGCGAGGTTCCAGCTGTGGCACGAGACGAACGGCACCGACGGGCTGCAGCTCACCGGTGACAAGCCGGACGCGAAGCTGGGGAGCCCGTGCACCACCGGCGCCGACGGCCTGTGCCGGGGCGCCGGTGAGCCGGGGACGTACTACTGGCAGGAGCTCAGCCCGCCCGAGGGCTACGCGGCGCCGGACACGACGGTGTTCGGTCCGCTGGTGCTGACGTCCGAGAACCTCGCGGAGGGCGTCTCGGTCACGGCGGTCAACCGGCTGCTGCCCAGTCCATCGCCTACCCCGTCGCCCACGACGCCGGCCGCGACGCCGACCCCGACGGAGACGGCCGGCGTACCGCCCGCGTCGAACCCGCCGGAGCCGCCCGTCGTGCCGGCCGCCGCACCGGGCCCGCCGCGGCCCGCGCCGGGCTCGCCCCTGGCGAGCACCGGCACGGGGCCGCTCGTACCGATGGCCCTCGTCGCCGTGGGGCTCACGGCGCTCGGCGGGGTGCTGGTAGGACTGCGCGGGCGTAGGGCCCGGCACCGGTAACACCCCGGCCCGGCCGTCGCAGCCCGACGGGCCGGCGGCCGGCAGGGGCGGATCGGGCGGGTTCGCGGACCATCGGGTTCGCGAACCCGCCCGAGTGTGTCACCGACGTGAGAGAAGGCATGGTCATGGCCCGGAGCAAGTCCGGCGACAAGACGGCCGGGCGGAAGCCCGGTGACAGTACGGCCGGGACGAAGCGCGGCGACAAGACGGCCGGGAGGAAGCCCAGCGGTTTCACCGCCCGGTGGAAGTCCGGCGGCGCCCGCGCGCCGCGGCGGGCCGGCTGGCTCCGGGTGCTGCTGGCGGTCACCGTGTGCGGGGCCGCCACGGGCGGCGTGGTCGTCTACCGGAACGTGTCCGACAGCACCACCAGCCGACCGGTGACCGTCGACGAGGCATCGCGCATCGCGGTGTCGCGCCTCAACCTCTACCAGGCGAGCCCGGCGACGGTGACCCTCACCGCCGCCGAGGGCGGTGGCGTGATGGTGCGGGTGGAGGGGGTCGTGGACTACCGCACGCACCGGGCGGCGGGCCGTTACCGGGTCACCGGGCCCACGGGTGAGCTGGACCACGGGCTGATCGTGTGGGACGGCGCCGGCCTGGGGCTGGCGCCGCAGGCGGGTGAAGGCGGCGGCCCGGCCTGGCAGCAGGCCGAGCACATCCCCCGCCCGGGCTGGTCGCCGCGCGGCTACACGGCGGACCCCCTGGACTCCGGCCTCCAACTGCTGATCCAGCTGGGCGCGGACCGGCCCGACAACCCGTTGCTGCTCGCGCAGTCCGGTCCGCGATGGCTGGGCCGCGACCTGATCGACGGCCGGAGCTACGACCGGTTCTCCGGGCCGCGCTCCGGCGACGCCGCGCACGGGGCGGGGGCCGACGGTGAGTTGTCGCCGCTGACCTACTGGATCGACGGCGACGGCGGTCTGCGGCGGGTGACGATGCGGATGCCCGGCCTCGGCACCCCGACGACCGTCGAGATCACCGGGCGCGACGAGGCGGCGAAGTTGCCCGAGGCCCCCTGGGCCGCCGGCTGACACGGCGCCGCCGGCCGGGCGCCGCTGGGTCCCCCCGGGATCCCCGACCGGCGGGCAGCGCTGTCGGCCGGTCGGGCTCAGTTCGGCTGCGGCATGGCGGCGACGTCGGTCGGCAGCGGGTAGCGGTTCGGATCGACCGGTCCGGGCAGGTCCGTCGCCGGGCGGCCGGGCGCGGAGGGATCGGGCATCGACGGCTGGGCGGGCGGCACGGGCACGGAGTTGAACGGTGTGCCGGGCGGTGGTTCGACGGTGGCCGGCCGACCGGCCGGGACGGCCTGGCGCGCGGCGGCGCCGCACCCGGCCACGTCCTCCAGGCCGTTCGGGCTCTGCGTCGCGGGCGAGTTGCCGGTGAAGCAGTTCGCGGGATCGGTCGAGGCCAGCACGAGGTCGACGCCGTTGGCCGTGGCGTGGTTGCCCTCGACGCGGTTGCCGACGGCGGGGTGTCCGGGCGGGTCGGTGATGACGACCCCGGCCGCGCGGTTGTCCCGGACGAGGTTGCGCAGCACCTGGTTCGCGGTGCCGCCGCCGATGCCGATGCCGATCCCGAAGCCGCCGTCGGCCTGCTCGGGCGAGTCCGCGGCGTTGTTGCCGGCGATCACGTTGCCGGCGATCACCGCGCCGTGCTGCGGGGCGAGGGCTTCCAGGTCGTTGGAGTTGACCGTCACGCCGACGCGGTTGCCGACCACGCGGTTGCCGAGCACCGTGAGGTTGTCCGAGGCGTTGGTGATCTCGATGCCGACCGCGTTGCGTTCGACCGTGTTGCCGCGCACCAGCGTGTCGCAGGGCTTGCACTGGCCGACGTAGATGCCGGAGTCGGCGCCGCCGGAGGCGTAGGAGTCCTCGATGACGCCGCCGCGCGCGTCGAAGGCGTAGATGCCGTAGAGCCCGTTGTTGTACGCCGTCACCCGGGAGGCCCGGAAGCCCTGCACCGGCGGGAAGCGGACGGTGTCCAGCGGGTCGTAGGCCGAGCCGCCGGCGCCGCGACGCTGCAGTTGGTCGTCCGTGACCCCGGTGAACAGGACGCCGTTGGCGAGGTAGCCGCGGACGGTGAGGTTCTCCACCACCGAGCCGGCGCCGGTGACGGTGATGCCGTTGACGAGCCGCACCCCGCCGTCGAGGACCACCGCGTTCCGGTCCGTGCCGCGCACGACCACCCGCGGCACGGTGACCCGCACGCTCTCGCGGTACACCCCCGGCTGGATCAGCACGGTGTCACCCTCACGCGCGATGTCCACCGCCTGCTGCACCGTGGCGAAGTCCTCCGGTACGCGAACGACGTTCCCGGCCGGATGCGGTTTCCCGGACGGCTGGGAATCCGTCGCCGAGCACCCCGTCGCCGCCACCGCGACCAGGGTGACCAGCACCGACAGGCGTCCCGGCAGCGTCGCCCGGAATGCGGCGGGCCGGGCGGACCGAGCGGACAACAGGCGCTGAGGAGAGGGGATTTGCATGATACGTGTTCTATCGTCTCCAATATCGGCCATGCATACCGAACCGGGAAATCCGCAGGAACCGGCACGACCAGCTGCGGCCGGTTTGGGACGCAGGGCCGTGCTCGCGGCGGGCGCGGTGCTGGCCGCCGGGATCGGCGCGGCCGCCGAGGCGCTGGCGGGCGACGTCCTGACACCGGACGACCGGTCGCACCCCGCCGGCCCGCCGCCCGGGTCGGCGGTCCCCTTCCACGGGCCCCGGCAGGCCGGGGTGACGGAGCCTCAACTGCCTGTCGCACAGCTGCTGTCGTTCGACCTCCCGGCGACCACCGCGGCCGCGGACCGGCAGACCCTCCGCGCCGTCCTCGACGCGCTGACCCGCACCCTCTCCGGCGCGGCCGCCGGTACGCTGCCCGACCCGCGCCTGGGGACGGGCGTGCCGACCCGGATCGCCTCCCTGGTCGGCGTGGGTCCCGGACTCGCCTCCCGGCTCGGCCTGAACGTGCCCGCCGGACTGGCCGACCTGCCGCCGTTCCCCGGCGAGCGCCTCGACCCGGCGCGCAGCCACGGCGATCTGGTGGTCCAGCTGTGCTCCGCCGACCGCTGGACCCCGACGGTCGTCGCGGAACTGGCCACCGCCGCCGCGAAGGCCGCCGGCCTCGTCCCCCGCTGGACCCAGTCCGGCTTCCTGCCCCTCACGCCCCGGGGCGTGACACCGCGGAACCTGTTCGGCTTCAAGGACGGCACCGCCAATCCCGACGACGACGCCGCCCGGCAGTGGGTCTGGGGCCCGCCGGGGCCGCACGAGAACGGGACCGTCCTCGTGTACCGCCGGATCCGGATGGACGTCGACGGCTTCGCGGCGCTCCCCGGGGAGCGGCAGGACGCGGTGATGGGCCGCCGCGGGGGCGACGGCGTCCCGCTCACCGGCACCGCCGAGCACGACGACCCGGACATCTACGCCAAGAACCCGGACGGCTCCTACGTCATCCCCGCGTCCGCGCACGTCCGCCTCAGCAGCCCCCGTCTCGACGGCGGCGCCCGGATGCTCCGCCGCAGCTACAGCTACGACGACGGCCTCGACGACCGCGGCCTGCTGTTCTGCGCCTTCATGCGCGATCCCGCCCTGTTCACCCGGGTCCAGAACCGCCTGGCCGAACGCGACGCGCTGGGCCCGTTCGTCGAGCACCGGGCCTCGGCCGTGGCCTATGTGCTCCCCGGCGCCGCACCGGGCGGGACGCTCGGCGAACCGCTCTGGGCGTAGGGCCACCGGCGGTCGCGCCCGCCGGGCCGAGACCCTTCACGGGTGATCCCGGTTCGCCCCGGTTCGCCCGTTGAGTCAACCCCGGTCCGGGCGCACGAGACGGCCCCGCCCCCCGAGACCGCGGGGGCGGGGCCTGGCGCCGGTCAGGTGCCGCGGGGTTCCTCACAGCTCCCGGACCTGCGGCGGGTTGCCGCCGGAGGAAATGGAGAGCGTCCCGTGCTGGATCTGGAGGTTGCTGTTCCTGACCAGCATCCCGTTGCCCTTGGCCATCGAGACGCTGCTGTCGCCGTAGGTGACGGCGATGCCCTGGGCGAAGGTCACCCACTGCGTGAACTCGTTGATCCCGTAGAAGAGGATCCGGTCCGGCATGGTGACGAACATCCGCTCGCCCTCGTGGTAGAGCTTCATCCCCCCGGTGGCGGTGAGCAGACCCTTCACCCGCACTCCACCGGTGACCCAGGCCTCACCGGAGACGCGGGCCTGCTCGGTGCGCAGCACGCTGAGATCGGCCTCGCCGGCGGTGACGGTGCCGAGTTCGTGGCCGCCGTCGCGCAGGACGCGGACGCCGTTGGCGGGGAATTCGATCCAGCCGTCGGTGGTGCTCCGGCCCTGGACCCACTTGGTGTTGATGCCGTTGAGGTCGGCCTTGTCGCCGGCGATGACGCCCCATTCCTGGCCGCCGTCCTTGTGGACGTCGATGCCGTTCTGGGGGAAGTCGATCCAGCCCTTTCCGCCGTCGCGGTCGCCGACCCACGTGGTGTTCAGGCCGTTCAGCTCGGCCTTGTCGGCGGTGAGGGTGCCGAGGCCCTGGTTGCCGTCCTTGTGGAGGGTGGCGCCGGGCTGGGTGAAGTCGATCCAGCCCTTCCCGCCGGCCCGGCTGCCCGCCCAGGTGGTGTTGACACCCTCCACGTCGGCCCGGGCGGCCGTGAGGACGCCCAGGTCGCTGTTCGTGCCGTGGTACACGTTGACGCCGATGTCCGGGAAGGTGATCCAGCCGGCGCTGTCGGTCCGCCCCTGGACCAGCCGGGTGGTCACGTTGTCCACGTCGACCTTGTTGGCCCGCACCGTCCCCAGGTCGCGCTTGGCGTCGCGGACCTCCAGGCCGTCCGCGGTGAAGGTGACCAGGGCCTTGTTCGCCGTCCCCTCGATCCACGGCGTGCGCGTCCCGCTCTCGAACTCGGGGACGAGCGCGTGGACGGTGGTGGTGAGGAAGTACCCCCGCTGCTGCCCGCCGCCGGGGGCCTTGGCGACCAGGGTGTACGTGGTGCCGCGCTTCGGGGCGGCGGTGGGCCAGCTGTAGTCCCGGTGCGCCCCCGCGGCTCCCTGCACGGCCGGCTCGCGGTGGACCTCGGCCCCCGTCGGATCCAGGATCGCGTAGTCGAGACCGGTGGGCCCGTCCCACTGGAGCACCAGGGTCTCGCCCGCGTCCCCGTTCACCAGGGACCGCTGCGCGCGGAAGTTGCGCGGGACCCTCGGCGCCTGCTTCACCAGGCCCAGGGTGGTGGTGCAGTGGTCCCGCCGCATGGGTTCGTTGGCGTCGCCGCCGCCGGCCTTCTCGCGGATCTCCAGGAGGGTGAGGCCCGCGCCCTCGGAGACCGGGATGTTCTCCAGCTTCAGGATCAGCGCCCCGTGGCTGCTCAGGAGCGCGTTCTTCCTCGTCGGGGGCTGCGCCTGGGAGAGCTGCGCCCGGAAGTGGCCCTGGGCGCTGTCCCAGCGGAACTCCAGCGCGTCGTCGAACGGGCTCTGGTACGTCCGCTCGACGCTCGCGGTGACCGCCGCGGCGTTGTCCGTCAGGTCGGAGGACATGGCGAGCAACGGCATCACCACGTCGATGTACTCCCACTCCACCTGGGACTGGTGCGTGTTGGAGACGATCACGTAGACCGTCCCCAGGGAGGGTTCGTCCTGGAGCGACGCCTGGAGGGACGTCGGATCGGCGACGAGCTCGTAGTGCAGCAAGGATGACACAGCGCGGACTCCCTACCTCGGTGTTCCACACGACGGGGCGGCCGACAGGACGGGTGCCAACCGGCCCATCGACGGTAGGCACCGTCCTGCGGCCCGGGTGTCGCGATTGCCCGGAGCTGGCCCGAACCGGTCGTCGTCTGGCCTGAACTCCCTTGGAAATCAAGAGGGTTAGGGTGATCGGTGGTTCGTCCGGGGCGGGAGCGGAGTCCAGTCGGGACCTCGCAAACACCCCTTAGGCCAGGAAGCCCCGGAGCAGGGCGGCCGTCCCGGCGAGGTGCTCCTCGGTGGCGCGGCGGGCGGCCTCGCCGTCGCCGTCCAGGATCGCCCGGACCATCGCCCGGTGCTGGTCGGCGGCGTGCTCGATGTTGCGGTCGAGCATCGGGATGGCGTTCAGCAGGTCGTTGAGGCGCATCCGGGCCTCGGCGATGCCGGTGGCCAGCGTGCGCGAGCCGGTGAGTTCGCCGACGGCGAGGTGGAAGCGCGAGTCCAGCTGGCGGTACCGCTCCGCGGGTGCGCCCTCCAGGTCGGCCAGCCGACGCTCCAGGTAGGCGCGCTGGTCGGGGGAGAGGGTGCGCCGGGCGGCGGCCTCGGCGGCGCCGGTCTCCAGCACCAGGCGGTAGGTGAGCGCGTCCTCCAGTTCGCCGCCGAGGTCGCGGACGGCGCGGCGCAGCTCGCCGACGTCCGGCGGCGGCATCCGATAGGTGACGAAGGTGCCGCCGTAGCGGCCGCGGCGCGACTCGACGCAGTCGGCCTCCTGGAGCGTGTGGAGGGCCTCGCGCAGGGTCTCGCGGCTGACCCCGAGCCGGGCGGCGAGGTCGCGTTCGGCGGGCAGCCGGTCGCCGTGCCCGAAGACCCCGAGCTTGATCGCCTGCAGCAGGCGTTCGACGGTCTCCTCGAAGGCGTTGCCGGTCCGGACGGGCCGGAAGATCGCCCCGGCCTGCCAGTCCAGGCGCGCCTGTTCGCGTGCTTCGTCGACGTCCACGCCGGAATCGTACCTATGAGCGCCCTCCGGCACGCACCTTCCGACTCGCGCCCCCGGAGCCCTTGACGCGGCCCTGCCGCTGGGTGAACGATGCTGCTCACCCACCTCAATGGTCTGGTTCCAGACCATTGGAGAGCCGCCCGACCGTCTGACCCGCCGGGAGCCGCGCACCACACCGCCGTGGTCGCGCACGGCCCGGCACACCCTCAACCCCCAGGGGTGCCCATGACCGACGAACGCTCACCCGACCACCCTGCCCCGCCGGTGTTTCCGGACGGCGCACCACTCGTTTCCGCCGACGAACAACGCCTCCGCGAGCTGGGCTACACCCAGGAGCTCGCCCGCTCGATGTCGGGATTCTCCAACTTCGCCGTCTCCTTCTCCATCGTCTCGATCCTGTCCGGCTGCCTCACCCTGTACGGGACGGGGATGAACGCGGGCGGACCCGCCATGATCATCTGGGGCTGGCCGGTGGTCGGTCTGCTGACGCTCTGCGTCGGGCTGGCGATGGCCGAGATCTGCTCCAGCTACCCGACCGCCGGGGGCCTCTACTACTGGTCCGCCAAACTCGCCCGCAGCCGGGGCCCGGCCTGGAGCTGGTTCACCGGCTGGTTCAACTTCCTCGGCCAGGTCGCGGTCACCGCCGGCGTCGACTACGGCGCCGCCTTCTTCACGAACGCCTTCCTCAGCCTCCAGTTCGGCTTCGCGGCCGGCCCCGCGCACACCGTGGAGATCTTCGCCGTCATCCTGGTGCTGCACGGCCTGCTCAACACCCGGGGTGTGCGGCTCGTCGCCTTCCTCAACAACCTGTCCGTCTGGTGGCACCTGGTGGGCGTCGCCGTCATCGTCGGGGTGCTCGTCCTCGTGCCGGACCGGCACGCCTCCGCGTCCTTCGTCCTCACCGAGTTCGTCAACAACACCGGCTTCCACAACCAGCTCTACGTGGCCATGCTCGGTCTGCTCCTCGCCCAGTACACCCTCACCGGCTACGACGCCTCCGCGCACATGACCGAGGAGACCCAGGACGCGGCCCGCTCCGGCCCGCGCGGCATCGTCAACGCCATCACCGTCTCCCTGGTGGCCGGCTGGATCCTGCTGCTCGGCATCACCTTCGCCATCCGCGACTACGACGGCGCGCTGCACAGCGACACCGGGGTGGCGCCGGCCCAGATCTTCATCGACGCGATCGGCACCAACGGCGCCGAGCTGCTCCTGCTGATCGTCATCGGCGCCCAGTTCTTCTGCGGCATGGCCTCCGTCACCGCCAACTCCCGCATGATCTACGCCTTCTCGCGTGACGGCGCACTGCCCGGCTCCGCCCTCTGGCACCGCATCGACCCGCGCACCCAGACCCCCACCAACGCGGTCTGGCTGGCGGCCGGTGGCGCGCTCCTGCTCGGCCTGCCCGCGCTCTGGAACTCCACCGCGTACACCGCCGTCACCTCGATCTCGGTCATCGGCCTGTACATCTCCTACGTCATCCCGGTCTACCTGCGGCTGCGCCAGGGCGAGGCGTTCCCGCGCGGCCCGTGGCACCTGGGCCGCTGGAGCCGGGTGATTGGCACCGTCGCGGTCGGCTGGACCGCCGTGATCACCGTCCTGTTCATGCTGCCCACCGTCAGCCCGATCACCGCCGAGAGCTTCAACTACACGCCCGTCGCCGTCACCGTGGTGGTCGGCTTCGCCGGCCTCTGGTGGCTCGCCTCCGCCCGCCACTGGTTCACCGGCCCCCGCATCCACGAGACCCCGCCGGGGCCCGCCGCACCGGACGCCGAAGACGCCGAACTGGAGATCCGTTGAACAGCAGGCTCACCCTCGACGAGCTGCGCGCCCGCGTGGCCGACGGCTCCGTCGACACCGTCGTGCTCGCGATGACCGACATGCAGGGCCGTCTCCAGGGCAAACGCGTCGCCGCCGGCTACTTCCTGACCGACGTCGTCCCGAACGCCGCCGAGGGCTGCGGCTACCTGCTCGCCGTCGACATCGACATGAACACCGTGGACGGCTACGACATCTCCTCCTGGGAGAGCGGCTACGGCGACCTCACCCTGCGCCCCGACCTCGCCACCCTGCGCGCGGTGCCCTGGCACCCGGCCACCGTCATGGTCCAGTGCGACATCACCCAGCACGACGGCACGCCCGTCGCCGTCTCCCCGCGCCAGGTGCTGCGCCGCCAGCTGGACCGGCTGGCCGGGTACGGCTGGCAGGCCCAGGCCGCCACCGAGCTGGAGTTCATCGTCTTCCGGGACACCTACGAACAGGCCTGGGACAAGGACTACACCAAGCTCACCCCGGCCAACCAGTACAACGTGGACTACTCCGTCCTCGGCACCGGCCGGATCGAACCCCTGCTGCGCAGGCTGCGCAACGGCATGGCGGGCGCCGGCCTCACCGTGGAGTCGGCGAAGGGCGAGTGCAACCTCGGTCAGCACGAGATCGCCTTCAAGTACGCCGACGCCCTCACCACCTGCGACGACCACTCCGTCTACAAGACCGGCGCCAAGGAGATCGCCGCGCAGGAGGGCTACAGCCTCACCTTCATGGCCAAGTACGACGAGCGCGAGGGCAATTCCTGCCACATCCACCTCAGCCTCCGCGACGAACAGGGCGCGCCGGTGTTCGCCGGGGACCGGCCGAACGGATTCTCCCGCACCATGGAGCACTTCCTGGCCGGACAGCTCGCCTGCCTCGCGGACTTCGCGCTGCTGTTCGCCCCCACCGTCAACTCCTACAAGCGGTACGTACCCGGCAGCTTCGCGCCCACCGCGATCGCCTGGGGACGGGACAACCGCACCTGCGCCCTGCGGGTGGTCGGCCACGGCCCCTCGCTGCGCTTCGAGAACCGCGTCCCCGGCGGCGACGTCAACCCCTACCTCGCGGTCGCCGCCCTGATCGCGGCCGGCCTGCACGGCATCGAGCAACAGCTCGAACTCGAACCGGAGTTCACCGGGAACGCCTACGCCTCCGACGCCCCCCGGGTACCGGCCAACCTGCGCGACGCGGTCACCGCCTTCGAGCGGAGCGCCGCCGCGGGCGAGGCCTTCGGCAAGGACGTCGTCCGCCACTACGCCCACGCCGGCCGGGTCGAACTCGCCGCCTACGACCGGGCGGTGACCGACTGGGAGCGCCGCCGCGGCTTCGAACGGCTGTGACCGCGCCCGACGACCCCGACCGACACCGACGACCCCGCCCGACACTGATGCCCCGCCCGACACCGACCCGACCCCGGGCGACCGACACCGACACCGACGACCGAGCCCGACACCGACACCGACCCCGCCCCCGGCGACCGTGACCACAGAGAGCGACCGTGAACCCTGACCGACGCCCCCTGATCGGCATCACCAGCTACCAGGACGAGGCCGCCTGGTCCGTCTGGCGCCAGCGCGCCAGCCTCGTCCCGCAGACCTACGTGGACTCCGTCGCCGCGGCGGGCGGCGCGCCCGTGCTGCTACCGCCGCAGCCCGGCGACGCCGGCCCTCTGCTGGACGCGCTGGACGGCCTGGTGCTGGCCGGCGGACCCGACATCGACCCCGCCCGCTACGCCGCCGAGGCCGACCCGCGGACCGGCCCACCGCACCAGGCCCGCGACGACTGGGAGCTGACCCTGCTGCGCGGCGCCCTCGACCGCGACCTGCCGGTGCTCGGCGTCTGCCGCGGCATGCAGCTGCTGAACGTCGCCCTCGGCGGCACCCTCCGGCAGCACCTGCCCGAGCGGAGCCACCAGATCGTCCCGGCCGAGTTCGTCCGCCGCCGCGTCGACGTCGAGGCGGGCAGCCGACTGGCCGCCGTCCTCGGACCGGCCGCCGAGGTCAACTGCTACCACCACCAGGCCACCGACCGCACCGGAAACGGGCTGCGCGTCACCGCCCGGGCCGACGACGGGACGGTCGAAGCACTCGAACTGCCCGGCCACCGCTTCGCGCTGGGCGTCCAGTGGCACCCCGAGACGGACCCGGACGACCCGCGCCTGTTCCGCGCGCTCGTCGAGGCGAGCCGCCTTCCCGCCGATCACGCTCGCGCACGCCCCAGGGAGACGACCCGATGACCGACCCCGACCTCTACCAGGTGGTCAACCCCGCCACCGAGGAGGTGATCAGCACCGTCGAACTGGCCGGCCTCGCCGAGACCGACGCCGCCGTCGCCCGCGCCCGGGCCGCCTTCGACACCTGGCGCCGGGTCGCCCCCGCCGACCGGGCCCGGCTGCTGCGCGCCTTCGCCGCCGCCGTCGACGGCGACCGGGAGCACCTCGCCGCCCTGGAGGTGGCCAACGCCGGCCACACCATCGGCAACGCCCGCTGGGAGGCCGGCAACGCCCGCGACGTCATCGAGTACTACGCCGCCGCCCCCGAACGGCTCTTCGGCCGGCAGATCCCGGTGGCCGGCGGCCTTGACGTCACCTTCCAGGAACCGCTCGGCGTCGTCGGCGTCATCGTGCCCTGGAACTTCCCGATGCCGATCGCCGCCTGGGCCCTGGCCCCGGCGCTGGCCGCCGGCAACACCGTCATCGTCAAGCCCGCCGAACTCACCCCCCTCACCGCCCTGCGGCTGGGCGAACTCGCCCTCGAAGCCGGCCTCCCCGAGGGCGTGCTGCAGATCCTGCCCGGCCGCGGCCCGGTGGTCGGCGCACGCTTCGTCACCCACCCGGACGTGCGCAAGGTGGTGTTCACCGGCTCGACCCGGGTCGGCAAGGAGATCATGGCGGGCTGCGCCGCCCAGGTGAAGCCGGTCACCCTCGAACTCGGCGGCAAGAGCGCCAACCTCGTGTTCGCCGACGCCGACCTCGCCAAGGCCGCCGCCACCGCCCCCTACGCCGTCTTCGACAACGCCGGCCAGGACTGCTGCGCCCGCTCCCGGATCCTCGTCGAGGCCTCCGTCCACGACGAGTTCATGGCGCTGCTGGAGCCGGCCGTGCGGGCCGTGCGGGTCGGCGACCCGGCCGACGAGAAGACCGAGATGGGCCCGCTGATCTCCGCCGCCCACCACGCCCGGGTCGCCTCCTACGTCCGGGACGAGTCGGCGGTCGCGTTCCGGGGCACCGCCCCGGACGGCCCCGGCTTCTGGTTCCCGCCGACGGTGCTGGCGCCCGTCCGGCACGACGACCCGGCGTTCACCGAGGAGATCTTCGGACCGGTCGTCACCGTCGTCCCGTTCCGCGACGAGGAGGACGCGCTGCGGATCGCCAACGCCACCGAGTACGGCCTCTCCGGGTCCATCTGGACCAGGGACGTCGGCCGCGCACTGCGGGTCTCCCGCGGCGTCGAGGCCGGCAACCTCTCCGTCAACTCGCACTCCTCGGTGCGCTACTCGACGCCCTTCGGCGGCTTCAAGCAGTCCGGGCTCGGCCGCGAGCTCGGCCCGGACGCCCTCGCCGCCTTCACCCAGACCAAGAACGTCTTCATCTCCACGGAGGAATGATCAGCATGAGCGAGCGACTCGACGGCCGGGTGGCCGTCATCACCGGCGCGGGCAGCGGCATCGGTCTGGCCACCGCCCGGCGGTTCGCCGCCGAGGGCGCCAAGGTGGTCTGCGTGGACCTCGACCCGGAGACCGGGTCCAAGGCCGCCAACGAGGTCGGCGGCCTCTTCATCCAGGCCGACGTCACCGACGAGGACGCCGTCCGCGACCTCTTCCAGCGGGCCGTGGACGAGTACGGGCGGCTCGACATCGCCTTCAACAACGCGGGCATCTCCCCGCCGGACGACGACTCGATCCTCACCACCGGCCTGGACGCCTGGAAGCGCGTCCAGGAGGTCAACCTGACCTCCGTCTACCTCTGCTGCAAGTACGCGATCCCGCACATGCAGCGCCAGGGCAAGGGCTCGATCATCAACACCGCCTCCTTCGTGGCGGTGATGGGCGCCGCCACCTCGCAGATCTCCTACAGCGCCTCCAAGGGCGGGGTGCTGGCGATGTCGCGCGAGCTGGGCGTGCAGTTCGCCCGCGAGGGCATCCGCGTCAACGCCCTCTGCCCGGGGCCGGTCAACACCCCGCTGCTCCAGGAGCTCTTCGCCAAGGACCCGGAGCGCGCCGCCCGCCGCCTCGTCCACATCCCCGTCGGCCGCTTCGCCGAGCCGGAGGAGATCGCCGCGGCGGTCGCCTTCCTGGCCTCCGACGACTCGTCCTTCATGACCGCCAACACCTTCCTCGTCGACGGCGGCATCTCCGGCGCCTACGTCACCCCCCAGTAGTCCCCGCCCCCACCACCAGGACCGGCCGGCGCACCGCGGGATGCGCCGGCCGGCCGCTTGACGATCACTGGCCGTGGCGTCCGGGGCGACGTCGCGGCGATCTCGCGTGGGCACTCCGCGAGGACACACCGAGGTGAGGCTCCGGCCACCGTGAAGCGGAAACCCGGTGTGCGTGCAACCTTTCGACCCGCTCACCGCATCTACCTGGTGTCAGGGTGCTGTGAGGGGGAGGGGTGCTTCAGGTGTAGTCACGGACACGCGGACCCGGGGCGGGTGCCGGCGCCCGGTCGCCGCCGGACCGGCGGCCTGTCAGCGTTCTCCTCATCGGCGGGGCCTTCTCGGGAATTCACCGGAGGCCCTTTTCCCGCATGCCGTCCGAAGAAATGCGCGGCGGAATTCACGGCTGGACTCCGGGTATCTGTGACACGGCCGGGACATTACTGTTCGCCTGATCGTTCGATGCGTCAGAAATGGGCGCTAGCATTCCGGCATGGCTTCTCAACTTCCCCCGATATGGAATGCGTCCGACGCCGGAGAGAACCCGCCGGCGCGAAGTTCGCCGCTGCGGCTGGTCCGCCACGGTGGGACCTTCCTGGGCGTCAGCGTGGTGTCCGGTGCGCTGTTGGCCGGTGTGGCGCTGCCCGCCGTCGGCGCGTTCGGGCTGACCGCCAAGAGCACGGCGGAGAGCTTCGAGGACATTCCGGGCGAATTCAAGACGCCGCCGCTGACGCAGGCCACGCAGATCTTCGACGCCAAGGGCGGGCTGATCGCCAAGGTCTACGAGCGCGACCGCACCGTCATTCCTGCCGACCAGATGTCCCCGTTCATGCGCCAGGCGCAGGTCGACATCGAGGACGCGCGGTTCTACGAGCACGGCGCGGTGGACCTCAAGGGCGTGCTGCGGGCGGCCGGCAAGAACGCGGAGAGCGGCACCGCCTCGCAGGGTGCCTCGACGCTGACCCAGCAGTACGTGAAGAACGTCAATGTGGAGAAGGCCGGCGAGGACCAGGCGGCCGTCCTGGAGGCGCAGCGCAAGACGCTGGGCCGCAAGATCCAGGAGCTGAAGGTCGCCATCAAACTGGAAGAGGAGATGACGAAGGACGAGATCCTCACCAACTACCTGAACATCACCTTCTACGGTCACGGCGCGTACGGGGTGGAGGCGGCCTCGCAGCGCTACTTCGGCAAGAGCAACAAGGACCTCACCGTCGCCGAGGCCGCCACGCTGGCCGGCATGGTGCAGAACCCCTCGCTGTACGACCCGGTGCGCTTTCCGGAGAACACGGTGAAGCGCCGGAACGTGGTGCTCGACAAGATGGTCGAGAACAAGCACCTCACCGCGGACCAGGCCAAGGAGGCGAAGGCCGCGCCGCTGGGTCTGCAGTACCGGGAGCCGCAGAACGGCTGCATCACCGCCCAGGCGGGCATGGGCTTCTTCTGCGACTACGTCCGGCACGTGGTGAAGCAGGACCCGGCGTTCGGCGCGAGTGCCGCCGAGCGGAAGAAGTTCTGGGACCAGGGCGGTCTCAACGTCTACACCACCATGGACCCGGACAAGCAGGCCGCCGCCCAGAACGCGGTGACCACCAAAGTGAAGGTCACCGACTCGGTGTCGG
The DNA here is from genome assembly GCF_040630835.1 of Kitasatospora sp. NPDC005751. NCBI lineage: Bacteria > Bacillati > Actinomycetota > Actinomycetes > Kitasatosporales > Streptomycetaceae > Kitasatospora > Kitasatospora sp. NPDC005751. The sequence continues at coordinate 11,277 of NZ_JBEXYC010000035.1, read as the reverse complement.
CCGCCGCGACGATGATGGAGCCGGGCACCGGCAAGATCCTGGCGATGGCCCAGACCCGCCCCTACGGCCTGGACGCGAAGAAGAACCAGACGGTCGTCAACCTCAACGTCGACGCGGCGATGGGCGGCGGCAACGGCTTCCAGCCCGGGTCGACCTTCAAGCCGATCGTCGCGGCCGCCGCGATGGAGGCGGGCCTGTCGCCGGTCACCGAGTACTCCTCCCCGAACAAGCTCGAGTACCCGACGATGAAGACCTGTGCGGGCACCTGGAAGAACACCGACAAGCCCAAGACCGTGGTGCCGAACGAGTCCGCCAGTGAGAAGGGCCCCTACCAGCTGAAGGAGGCGATGGCCCGCTCGATCAACACCTACTTCGTGCAGATGGAGCAGGAGATCGGCCTCTGCTCGGTCAAGCAGATGGCGAACAAGCTCGGCATCACCACCCGGGCCAGCGGCAAGCCCCTGGACGAGGTGCCGGCGATGGCGCTGGGCGTGGAGGAGATGAGCCCGCTGACCATGGCCAACGTCTACGCGACCTTCGCCGCCGGGGGCAAGTACTGCGCCCCGACCGCGATCAACAAGATCACCACCGTGGACGGCAAGGACATCGCCGTCCCGGCTGCCAACTGCGGCCAGGCGTTCTCCGAGTCGACGGCCCAGGTGCTGAACACCATCCTCAACGGCGTGACCGCGGACGGCACCGGATCGGCGCTCAACCTGGAGGGCGACCGGCAGATCGCCGGCAAGACCGGCACCTCGGACAAGAAGCGGGCCGCCTGGTTCAGCGGTTACACCCCGCAGCTCGCCACGTCGGTCTGGCTCGGCGGGCCGGCCGGCGGTGTCGAGATGCGCAACATCACCATCGGTGGCAAGCACTTCTCGGAGGTGTTCGGTGCCGACGGCCCCGGCCCGATCTGGCAGCTGGCGATGAACCTGGCCCTTCGCGGGGAGCCGAAGAAGTCCTTGAAGATGGCCGACATCCCCGACCCGGCGCCGAAGACCGACCCCAACGCGAGCGGCTCGACCCCGCCGTCCGCTCCGCCGGCCACCACCCCGGCCGGTCCGCAGCACTGACGCCCGCGGCTGGTCGGGGTGCGCGCCCCGACCACCCGCCGTGGTTCTCCCGTCGCCGGGCTGCCGGACAACCGGGCGGCCCGGCAGTCCGGCGGCTCAGGGGCGGTGTCGGAGGCGCCCGTTAGCCTGGCGCCATGCCTTTGCTGAGTCACGCCGTGCTGACCGACCCGGAGTTCCTCGTCCCACCGGTCCCCGACTCCCCGCCGGGCGGCGTCGCCTGGCTGAGGTCGTCCGTCGCGCGCTTCAGCAGCGGCGCGGCCCACCGCCGCAGACGTGCGCTCGCGGAGGCCGAGCTGGCGTCCGTCGACCCGGACGCTCTTCGGCTGCGGGCGGCCGAGCGGGGGGACGGGCCGGTCGAGGTGCTCGCCGAGGCGCTCGGCCTGCCGCCGGCGGTGGCCGGGGACGTCGCCGTCGTGGCGGCGTCGTACCAGCCGCACACCGCGGTCACGGAGGAGGCGGACCGGGCGCTCGCCCGGCTGGTCGAGGTGTGCGGAGGCGTCGCCGACGAGGCCACGGCCAACCGGATCGGGCTGCTCGTCCAGGCCTGCGACGCGACCAAGGCCCTGGTGGCCCACACGGTGGCGGGGCGCACCGATCCGCCGGTGCCCCTGACCCGCCGGGTGGCGCCGGACGGCACGCTCGTGGAGGTCGGCCTGGCGGACGAACCGTTCGGCGCCGGCCCGCACGCCTGCCCCGGCCGTGCGCACGCGCTCGCCCTCGCGGCCGGCCTGGTGGAGGCGACGGCCCGATGACCACCGCCTTCCACGCCCTGCACCACGCGGACCGGCCGTTGCTGCTGCCCAACGCCTGGGACTTCGCCTCGGCCGCGGCGCTGTCCGCCGCCGGGTTCGCCGCCCTCGGCACCACCAGCCTCGGCGTGGCCGCGGCCCACGGCATTCCCGACGCCGCGGGCCTGGCCCGGGACGAGACCGTGGCACTGGCCGGGCGGCTGGTCCGGCTGCCCTGTCCGGTCACCGTCGACATCGAGGCCGGCTTCAGTACGGACCCGGCCGAAGTGGGCGACCTGGCAGTCGAGTTGGCCGAGCTGGGAGTCGCCGGGGTCAACCTGGAGGACGGCCGCGACGACCACCTGGCCGACCCCGCGGCGCAGGAGGCGCTGGTCCGCGAGGTGAAGCGCCGGGCGCCGGGGATCTTCCTCAACGCCCGCACGGACACCTACTGGCTCGGGGTGGAGGCCTCGGTGCCCGCGACGCTGGACCGGGCGCGACGGTACGTGGACGCGGGCGCGGACGGCGTCTTCGTGCCCGGCCTAGCGCGCGAGGGGGACATCGCCGCCGTGACGGCCGCGGTGCCGGTCCCGGTGAACGTCCTGCACCTGCCGGCGCTGGGCCTGGACCGGCTGGCGGAGCTGGGCGTGCGCCGGGTCAGCACCGGCTCCCTGCTGTTCCGTGCGGCCCTGGGTGCCGCGGTCGGTACGGCGGTCGCCGTCCGGGACGGCGGACAGCTGCCCGCCGGCATCCCCGGCTACGCGGAGGTCGACGCGCTCAGCGGCTAGCCCGGGGCCGACCGGACACCCCGGCGGTCCGGGGAGGTCACGGCGTGGCGTGGCGGAGGATGTCGAGGACTTCGTCGGTGATCGCGGCCTCGTTCCGTTCCAGGTCCGGGCCGGTGAGCCGGTCGGCGGGCTCGGGGAGGCCGGTGAGCACGGGGGTGTGGAGGTGGCCGCCGGGCAGCCGCGGGGCGAGTTCCAGCCGCAGTCGGTTGGAGCGGTAGGCCACCTCGTTGGACAGGTACCCGCCGCCCCCGCCCTCGACGGCCCGGGAGCCCGGGGTGGGGCCGTCCTCGCGGTCGACCGGCGCGTCGCCCCCGGCGGGGATCTCGGTGACCACGGTGTTCAGCTGGACGGGGTACGGCTGCTGCACGGCGGTCATGGCCGCGGCGGGCAGGGTGGTGGCGATGAACTCGGCACCGGGCCCCATGCCCGGGGCGGTCACCGGGTGCTCCCGGGTGCCGCCGGAGAGCGTGCCGGTGTTGTCCGGGTACGGGTCGGCGGAGCGGGCGCGGCCGGCCCAGGCCTCCACGGTGAACAGCCCGGGGTAGCCCTGGCTGATGGTGGTGATCTGGTCGGCGGACCGCGGGCCGGGGGAGAGGCGCGGGCCGAAGGCGCGCTCGACGATGCCGTGGTCGAAGTCGGCGTAGCGGACGGGGAGCAGTACGGCCCGGATCTCGGCCCGGGTGCCGTCCGCCAGGGTGATCCGCAGACCGTTCAGCCGCAGGGCGGCGGCGCCGGAGGGGTTGGCGCGGCGGAGCTCGCCGTCGAGGCCGAAGGGGTCGAAGCCGCTGACGAACACCCGGCGCAGGCCCGGCGTCCCGCTGAACTCGTTGTCCAGCAGCCCGCGGGAGGCGTCCTCGAACCGCGAGCGGAGGTCGGCGGTGTCGACGGGGAAGGCGGGCTGCCACTGGGCGAGCCGGACGGTCATGGCCAGCCGCGTCCAGTAGAGCGGGCGGTCGTCCCGGGCGGGCAGGTCGCCGCCGCGCCGCCGGTCCTGGGCGCGGTCCACCGCCGCCCGCCAGAGCGCCCGGCCCCAGGCGTCCACGAGTTCTCGGGCCTCGGCGGCGTTCCGCGCGGAGCACAGGGCGGCGGGGAACCTCCCGACGAAGTCACCGAGCCCGGCCCGCTCGGTGAAGGCGGCCGCCCTCGGATCCGCCAGCCGTGCCTGTTCGGCGTCGACCGGGGGCGCGGTGGCGGTGCGACAGGCGGGCTGGGCCTGGGCAGCCGCGCTGGTCGGGACCAGGGGGAGGGCGAGCGCGCCGACGAGGCTCGCGGCCAGGAGATAGCGGGTGCATGTCATGAAGTGTGACATTACATCGGCTTGCTGACGCTCCGCCAGATCGCCCCGGGGCGGCCTGCCCCGCCGCTGCCGGCGGCGCCGGGCCCCGGGGTGGACGGTTGACACCGTCGTACCCCGGTCCCTAGCGTGAGGCGCTCCGTCATTACCGGCCGGTAGGGAACGCTCATGGACGCCGATCGCCCGTACGACCTGGTCCTGTTCGGTGCCTCCGGCTTCACCGGCGCACTGACGGCCGAGTACCTGGCCCGGAACGCGCCGGCCGGCTGCCGCTGGGCGCTGGCCGGCCGCAACCGGGGCAAGCTGGAGGCGCTGCGCGCGCACCTCGCCACCCTGCAGCCGGGCTGCGCCGACCTCCCGCTGCTCATCGCGGACTCCACCGACCCCGGCTCGCTGCGGGAGGTGGCGGCCGCGGCCCGGGTGGTGGTCTCCACCGTCGGCCCCTACCTCAGCCACGGGGAGCCGCTGGTGGCCGCCTGCGCGGACGCCGGCACCGACTACGTCGACCTCACCGGCGAACCCGAGTTCGTCGACCGGATGTACCTGCTGCACCACCGCCGGGCCGTCGAGACCGGTGCCCGGCTGGTGCACTCCTGCGGCTTCGACTCGGTGCCGCACGACCTGGGAGTGCTCTTCACCCTGGAGCGGATGCGCGAACTCGGCGCCCTGCCCGACGGCGCCGCGGTCTCGGTACGGGGCTTCGTCCGGGCCGGCGGGACGTTCTCCGGCGGCACCTTCGCCTCCGCGCTGACCGTGATGTCCCGCCCCCGCGCGGCCGCCCGGGCCGCGCGGGAGCGCCGCGCCGCCGACCCCCATCCGGCCGGCCGCAGGATCAGCGCCAAGGCCGGCCCGGTCCGGCGGTCGGCCGAGGCCCGCGCCTGGGCGGTGCCGATGCCCACCATCGATCCGCTGGTGGTCGCCCGCTCGGCCGCCGCCCGGCCGGACTACGGCCCGGTCTTCCGCTACGGCCACTACGCGGCGGTCCGGCGGCTTCCGGTGCTGCTGGCCGGCGGCGCCGGACTCGCCCTGCTGGCGCTCGCCGCCCAACTGCCGCCGCTGCGAAGGGCGCTGACCGGCCTGCGCAAGCCCGGCGCGGGGCCCAGCGCCGAGCAGCGCGCGGCCTCCTGGTTCACCGTCCGCTTCGTCGGTGAGACCGGCCCCGGGCACCGGGTCTTCACCGAGGTGTCCGGGGGCGACCCGGGTTACACGGAGACCGCCAAGATGCTCGCCGAGTCGGCGCTCAGCCTCGCCTACGACGAACTGCCGCCCACCGCCGGCCAGGTCACCCCGGCGGTGGCGATGGGCAGCGCGCTGATCGACCGCCTGACCGCGGCCGGTCTGCGCTTCACCGTCCTGGACGCTCCGCCGGCCACCGCCCCGAGCCGGGGTTAGCGCCGGGCACCACGACGGCAGGGCCCCGACGCCCCGGCCCGGCCCGGCCCGCCCCGCCCCGACCGGGCCGGGCCGGTGCGTCGGTCAGGACAGGATCTCGACGAACCCGTCGGTCCCGTGCACGCGGATCCGCTGCCCGTCCCGGATCAGCCGGGTGGCCCGCTCGACGCCGACGACGGCCGGCAGGCCGTACTCCCGGGCGATGACCGCGCCGTGGGTCATCAGGCCGCCCACCTCCGTCACCAGCCCCGCGATGCCGACGAACACCGGCGACCAGCTGGGGTCCGTGAAGGCCGTGACCAGGATGTCGCCCGCTTCGAGATCGGCCTTCGCCATGTCGAGGACGACACGGGCCCTTCCCTCGACCGTCCCGGCGGACACCGGTACGCCGACCAGGGCCCCGGCAGGCACGTCGTCGCGCCGGTACGCCCCGGTGAGGGCCTCACCGTCCGAGGTGAGCACCCGGGGCGGCGTGAGCGCGTGGTACGAGCGGAACGCGTCCTCGCGCCGCCGGAGGAGCCCGGCGTCCACCCGGTGCGTTCGCACGACGGTGTGGAGTTCCTGGAACGTGAGGTGGAAGGCGTCCTCCCGCTCGGTCAGCACACCGGCCTCCACCAGGCGTTCGGCCTCCCGGAGCAGGGCCTGCTTGTAGACGGCGTAGCGGCTGATGATGCCGTACTTGGGGTACTCCCGGTACCCGATGAAGGTGCGGACCCGGTCGATCATCGCCTTGGTCTCGGCGGCCTTGAGGTCCCCCTCCGGCAGGGCCCGCAGGCGGGTGAGCACGTCCTGTTCCTTCTGCTCGGCCTTCCGCCGCCCCTGCTCGAAGCGGCGTGCGGCGGCGCCCGGTTCGAAGTTCCGGACGTGGTCGAGGATCACGGGCACCAGCGTGTCGGGGCGTTCGCGCCACCGCGGCCTGGTGATGTCGATCTCGCCGACGCAGCGCATGCCGTACCGGTCGAGGTAGGCCTCGATGGCGTCCCGCGCCTCGGTCCCGCCCGCGAGCTTCGCCAGGTCGTCCAGGAAGTCCTCGTCCCCGACGCCCCGCAGGAACGCCACCACCTCCGGGTGCGGGCGGATCACGTCCGCGACGTCGAGCAGCGCCAGCCCCATCTCCGACGTGACGTTGCCGGGGGCGGACAGCGTCAGGGTGTCGGCCGCGTTCTTCTCGCCCAGCCACTCCCGCAGCTTGTCGTTGAGCCACCAGGTGGCCTCCATCCCCGCCATGATCGCCTGGAGGCTCAGCGGGTCGCTGAGCACCCGCTTGTGCTCCTCGAAGGCCTCCAGCAGGAAGTCGAACAGCGCCGGACCGGTCTTCGTCCGGATGTCGCGCTCCAGAGCGGCGACGGACGCCCGGCTGCGTTCGATCAGCCCGGTGACGATCGCCGGATCGGTCGCGATCGGGGTGGGCGCGCCACCGGCCGGCGGGCCGACGGGCGCCGCGTCCGGGACCGTCGGGACGAAGTCACCGCGGTCCAGGACGGTCTCCAGCGCGTCCCTGACCAGCGGATCGCCCCTCCCGATGAGGTCCAGGAGGGCGACCCGGCCGGTGGGCGAGGCGAGGCGCGGGGTGACGTCCACGAACAGCCTGCCGCCGGCCTCGTGCATCGCCACCATGGCCGTCAGCTGCCACATGGAGTACCCCAGCGGCTTCATGGGGTCGGTCATCATCTGACCGTGACCGACGGAGACGTAGACGTGGTTCTCCCGGTCGCCGCGCTCGGGGACGGGGAACAGCGTCGTGACCGGCCGGCTCTGCACGATCCGGAAGCCGTCGTCGACCAGGCACCACTCGATGTCCTGCGGGGTGCCGAAGTGCGCCTCGATCCGCCGCCCGAGCCGCACGAGCCGGAGGACCTGCGCATCCGTCAGCGCGGGCTGCTCGCGGCGCCGCGGCTCGACCGCCACCTCCCGCGTGCCGCCGCCCGGCAGGGCGTACAGGGCGCGCTGCTTGGCGGCGATCGTCCGGACGACGACCTCGTCGCCGCGCACCTTGAAGACGTCCGGGTTCACCAGCCCGGAGACCAGGGCCTCGCCGAGGCCGAAACCGGCGTCCACGGTGGCGACCGTCCGGTCGCCCGTGACGGGGTCGGCCGTGAACAGGATGCCGGCCGCCTCCGGGAGGACCATCCGCTGCACGACCACGGCCATCCGGACCGTACGGTCGTCGATGCCGTTGCGCCGGCGGTAGACCACCGCCCGCTCGGTGAACAGCGAGGCCCAGCACAGGCTGACGTGCCGGAGGACCGCCGCCGGCCCCACGACGTTCAGATAGGTGTCCTGCTGGCCGGCGAAGGAGGCCGTCGGCAGGTCCTCCGCCGTCGCGCTGGAGCGGACGGCGTAGGCGGCCCGCTCGCCGAACCGGCCGAGTGCGCCGGTGATCTCCGCCGCGAGGTCGTGGGGGAGGGCGATCTCCTCGACGGCCCGGCGAATCCGCGCGCTGAGGGTGCGGACCCCGTCGCGGTCGTCCGGGTCCAGGCGCGAGAGTCGGTCGAGCAGACCGTCGATCGACGGAGCCTCCGCCATGATCCGCCGGAAGGCGTCCGTCGTCACGCAGAAGCCGTCCGGCACGTGGACGCCTTCGATCCGCGCGAGCGCGCCCAGGTGCGCACCCTTGCCGCCGACGATCGCGCTCTGGCTCTCGTCCACCTCATGAAGATCCCGCACGTACTGCTCATTCATTGCCGTACCTCCGGGGCAGCCGTCTTCCCTTGCGCTGCGGCGGCCGGTCGGATCACCGGCGCCCGCGATTTCGTCGAACTTCCTGTCGAGCACGTTCCTCATTCCCGCCGGCCGTTCCGCCGGCGCGTCGGCCGGGGCGTACCCCCACGCATCCGCACCGGTCACCGGCGACTCCACCGCTGGCCCCGCCACTGGTCCTGCCCCTGATTCGACGCCACCGTGCCCGCCGTGCGTCGACAGCGACACACGGCCGGCGCACCCCGATTTCCGCAGGTGGTGGCTTCGGCCGACGATTCTGCACCGTGCCGGGGGCCTTGCGGCAAGCCCCCCGCTGCGCTATATCTTGATAACGGCAAGGAGAGTTCTCTCCTTGCCTTCGCCATTTCCGGGCCCATTCCCGTGCGATGGAATGACGAGCTTCTCGCACGTGCGGGCCCACCGCCGTCCGCCGGATCCGGAGGTGGAGCGGGTGGGGCGGGTGGGGTGGTTCGCCCGGCGTGGTGCGTGAGGTGGGCACGTGCCGGGTCCGCACCAGCGGTGCTGCTGTTTTCGGCCGAGCCGCGTCGGACCCGGGTGGGTTGTGTAGGCGTTTTCACAGGTGGCGGCGCCGGTTCCGGTTTGCGGTGCTCCATGATCCGATGGCTTCCGGCCGAACTTCCCGAGGCCCATTGCCGCAGGTGCCGGGACTGGTGGAGGCTCCCCTTCAGACAGCGAGGGTGCGGCCTCCAGGTGTTCCTCTACGAGATTGGACTACACCATCATGGCGATTCGCAGAGTGGTCTCCTCCGTGGCCCTGGCCGGCGTTCTGGCCGGTGGCGCGCTCCTGGCGGCCCCGGCCGCCCAGGCGACCGGCTTCACCTACGTCGGGATGTACCCGAGCGCTGCCGCGTGCGAGACCGCGGGCAAGGCCTACGTGTCGTCGGGCCAGGCGGTCACCTACTTCTGTGACGCGGCCCCGAACACGGCCCGACTCTCCGTCTGGTTCTACTGATCCGCCGGCTGGATTGACCTGCGGGGCCGGTACCCGGAAGGGTGCCGGCCCCGCGCTCCGCCGAGGGGGCATGTCACCGGTAGGGCCCGGCCGTTGTCGGAACCGCGTGAAACGGGTGGCGCTCACCGCCCCGTTCAGCCCGGCAGGGCCTTCGCGACCTCCCGCGCCAGGTCCACCTGGTCCCCCGAGGGGGAGGTCGGAAGCGGCCCGGTCTGCCCCGACCATGCGTCGTCCATGGCGAACCAGTCGATCGCCGCCGGCGGCGCGCCGCTCGTCAGAGCCTCGTCCAGCGACGAGAAGTAGGAGCTCCACCGCCGGGCGTAGAGGCCGGCGACCAGGCCCGCCCACTCCCGGTTCGCGTAGTCGTGCAGCCCGTGGACGTCGCTCGGGACGCGGCCGCTCCAGTTCGCCAGGACCGACCGCGCGTCGTACTCCAGCCGGTCGCGCTCCGCCGCGTCGGCGCCCCACGAGCGGGCGGCGGCGATCCACGGCCCGACCATGGACCGCGCGTCGGTCCCGGACAGGCGGTCGACCAGCGCGAGGTCGGCCCCCCACTCGCGCACCAGCGACCGGAACAGCGTCCGGTTCCGCGCGTGGTAGGCGCTCGCGATCTGCGGCAGCAGCGCTCGCGCCCGGTTGTCCAGCGCCTGCCGGGCGACGTTCACCAGGTCGAACCGGTACGCGTCGCAGGACCGCAACGCCGGTGACACCAGCAGCAGTTCGTCGAGCGCGGCGCGCACCCGTGCCGGGTCGTAGCGCATCGCCGGGGGGCTCCACGTCGCGGCGGTCGCCACGGTCAGGCTCGGGCGCGCCGCGAACAGGCTGTCCTGCGCCTCGCTCCACCGGCCGGACGGCATGCTGTACGGGCCCTGCCGAAGGGCCTCCCACGCCGCCGCCGCATGCGGGTCGGCCGCGCCGTAGCGGCGCGCCGCGTAGGCGGCGAACCACGCGGCCTGATCGATCCCGGCGGGCTCCCAGGCGAGCCGGCCGAACAGCTCGAACGCCGCAGGATCCGTCCCCACCGCCTCCGGCAGGTACGCGATGCCCTGCAGTGCGCTGCCCGGCTTGGTCCGCCACTGCTGGAACCGCCGCACCCACACGGCCGAGTTCGCTCCCGGCGTGGTGTGGCCGCCGAAGTTCGGGATCGTCCCGAAGGCGTACGGGGCGCCCTGCCACTGCGGCTCGCGGTCGAGCCCGTCGTAGCGGTCGGCCAGGCCGTCCAGGATCAGCATCCGGCCGCGGTCCACCCCCGACAGCACGGCGCCCGACGGGTTGCTCTCCCAACCCAGGATCGCCCAGGTGGCCTGCGGGTGCGCCGCCAGCAGGGCCCGCTGCACGGCCCCGGCCGCGGCGCCCACGTCCACCGGCCCCGCGGTGCCGCCCTCGTGCAGCAGGTCCATCTTGTACATCGCGCTGTCGCCGAACGCCTCGCGCTGAGCGCGGTAGTAGGCGGCCGCGAGTCTCGGGAAGGCCGCGCTCGTCGGGTCGAGCCAGTCGGGACGGTCGAGCCCCACCCAGGTGCCCTGCGGTACCACCCTGGCGTCGGCGTTCCTCGCCGCGAAGCCGGGGGGAACGGTGCCGAAGAAGCCGGGCAGCACCGGTGTCATCCCCAGACCGCGGAGGTGGTCCGCGATCCGTCGGCCCAGGGCCGCCCGGGCGGTGAGCAGCCGCTCGGACTCCGGCCCGCCGACCCCGCTCAGGTTCTGCAGCAGCCACCAGCTCTGGTGCGCGGGGGCCGGGATCCACGACCGCAGCTCGGCGGCGCTGTAGCCGAAGCCCTGGAGCGCCTGGTAGTAGGGGAGTTCGGCGCCGGTCTGGACGAACACCTCGTTGAAGCCGTGGAGCGCCAGGACGTCCGCCTCGTGCTGGTACGCGGCGAAGTCCCGGTAGGCGCCCGAGTAGCCGGCGTCGGTGTCGTTGAGCGCGTAGCGGTGCGGGACGACGGCGGTGCGGCCGACCGGGGAGCCGACGCCGGGCAGGACGGCGGGCAGCGCGCCCAGCGAGTCTCCCGGCAGGCCGATGTCCACGTCGGCGACGTTCTCCAGGTACCAGCCGGCTCCGGTCAGCAGACTCGCCGGCGACGTCCCGGACACCGTGACGGCCCCTGCCGTGCCGGACACCGAGAACGAGTCCCCGCCCGCCCCCTTGGCGACCGGGACCAGCGTGAACTGGTCGTGCTGCGCCGGCAGCAGACGCGCCAGAGCGGCGGCCGCCGGACCGGGATCGAACGCCGGCCCCGCCGGCGCGGCGGCGGGGGGCCCCGCGGGCGCCCCCGGCCCCGCCCGCCCCCGCGCCCGCCCCCACCCCCCCGTGCGCATTGCCCACCTCT
>NZ_JBEXYC010000034.1:37356-64435 GCF_040630835.1 Kitasatospora sp. NPDC005751 | reverse complement strand
CCCCGGATCACGGTGGCCGGCACCCTGATCGTCATCACCGTGCTGGTGATAGCCCTGCTGGTGCGGGCCACCCGGGGCACCGACGGCCGGGCCCGGCCGACCGGGCGGCCGACGGTCATGGCGGCCCGGACGGCCTGACCGGCCCGGAGGGCGCGGACGAGGCGGTCGCCGCGCACACCCGGGCCGCCGCGCTGACCCACCACCGGTCCGTCACCGTCCGGGCCGAGCACGAGCGGCTCGCGGACCTCCTGCGGCGGGCCGCGCTGCCCGTCTCGGCGATGGACTTCGAGAGCCAGCTCCGCCACTACGAGCCGAGGCCCTACCCGGCCACCGGCCCGGGCGGCGGCGAGGCCGACGCGGAACCGCGCTGGGAGGACTACGCGCCCGAGCGGCCGGCCGGGGCCGACCCCGACGAGCCGCCGACCCGGCGACTGCTGGACTCCGGCTTCCAGCGCGAGCTGGCCCAGGCCCGGCTCACCCACCAGCGTGCCCTCCGGGAGTGGCGCACCCGGCGGGCCGGGGCCGACCGCCCGGCCGAGGACGAGTCGCGGCGGGTCCACGAGCAGGCCGAGCAGGCCAGGGCCCGCGCGGTCCGCGAGTACAACGAGACCCTGGAGGAGTGCCGGCGGGCCTACCGGCTGGCCGAGCCGGCCGCGGTCGAGTCCCTGCTGGAGCGGGCGCTGGCGGCCGCCGAGACGGCCACCCAGGACGTACCCGCGCCCTGCCGGGCGGTCTTCCGCCCGCTCACCCGCACCGCCGTGCTCGACCTCGACCTGCCGTCCCTCGACCTCGTGCCGTCGCTGACCGGGTACCGGCTCGCCCCGGACGGCGAGATACTCCCGGTGCCGCGCCCGCCGGCCGACCGGGCCACCGACTACCTGCGGCTGGTCGCCCGGCTGGCCCTGCGCGCGCTGCAGGCCGCCGATGCCGTCGACACCGACGAGATACTGGCCGGGGTGGTGCTGAACGGCTGGCTGCGCGAGTCCGCCGGAGCGGAGCCGCTCTGCCTGGTGAGCGTGGACGCCGACCGCGACGCCCTCGCCCGGACCAGGCTGCTGCCGGCGGCCGCCCCCTACGAGGAGCACGACGGCGAGGGCGTCTACGCGGACGCCGAACAGGACGAGGCACTGGTCCGGCTGCGCCAGCTCGGCGCCGCCGTGACCCCGGACCCCTACGCCAGGGCGGGCGTCGAACCGGCCGCCCTGGCGGGCGCCACCGTGCCGTCCGCGCCGGACCTCTCGGCGCACGAGTTCGCCCACCTGGTCCGCGAACTGCTCACCCGCGGCGGACTGGAGCAGTGGAGCGTACGACTGCGCGGCCCGGCGGGCCTGGTCGCCACCGGGGAGGGGGCGGCGGGCAGCGCGCTGCCCGGGCGCTGGGTGGTCTGGGCCTCCCGCGGGTCCGGGGCGGTGGGCGAGGAGGAGATCAGGACCTTGGCGGAGGCCGTCCGCGAGGAGTCCGCCGAGCGCGGTCTGCGGCTGACCACCGGCCGGTTCACCGACGAGGCGCTCGACCTCACCGGCGAGGACGGGCACCAGCACATCCATCTGGTCGACGGCGACGGCGTGCGGGAGCTCGCCCGCGCCCACCTCGGGCTGCCGCTCGCCTCCGGTCACTGAACGGGCCCGGCCGGGCCGCGAGCCCGACGGGTGCCCGGGTGCTCTCGTGGCTCACCCTCACGGACCGTCCGGCGGGCGGCGCCCCGGGCACCGGGCGAGGCTGGGGGCACCGGCACCGGGGCGTTCCCGGCCCGGGGCGTCCGGCACCGTTCGGCGGTCGGGCCGGCGAGCCACCGGGGCACGGGACGCCCGGGACGCCCGGGGGTTGCTCGGGACGCCCAGGACACGGGGGAGGCGAGGGGATGCGTACGGTCTCCGGTACGGGGGAGGTGGGATGACCGCGATCCTGGTCGCCGCCGGCGCTTTCCTGATGACGCTCATCGGTGGCTACGTCGCCCAGCGCACCGGTGACCGGCGCCATCTGGTGCTCGGGTTCGCCGCCGGGCTGATGCTCGGGGTGGTGGCCTTCGACCTGCTGCCGGAGGCGCTGCACCAGGCGCCCGGGGAGATCCACGGCGTCCCGCAGGCGCTGCTGATGTTCGCGGCCGGGTTCCTGGCGATCCACGTCGTCGAGCGGGCGGTCGCCATCCACCGCGGCCACGAGGGCGAATACGCCGCGCACACCCACGGCCACCAGCACGTCCACACCCATGCGCACGCCCAACCGGCGGTCGCCGAGGGAACGTCCGCGCCGGGGATCGGGCTGACCGCCGCGCTCGCCCTGGTCGGCCACAGCGTGATGGACGGCTTCGCGATCGGCGCGGCCTTCCAGGCCGGGACCACCGTCGGGACGGTGGTCGCCGTCGCCGTGGTGGCCCACGACTTCGCCGACGGCTTCAACACCTACACGATCACCCGGCTGTACGGGAACGACCGCCGGCGGGCGCTGACCCTGCTCGCGGCCGACGCGCTGGCACCGGTGACCGGCGCCGCGATCACCCTGCTGTTCACCATCCCCGAGCAACTGCTCGGCCTCTACCTCGGGTTCTTCGCGGGCTTCCTGCTCTACCTGGCGACCTCCGACATCCTCCCCGAGGCGCACAGCCCGCACCCCTCGCGCGCCACCCTGCTCTGCACCATCCTCGGGGTGGGCTTCATGTGGCTGGTGATCGGGTTCGCCGGCTGAACAGCCGGACCCGGGCCGCCCGGGCGGCCGCAGACCCGGCCCGGGGGGCAGCCCCTCACCCGGGCCGGGCCCGCGCTCACGCCGCCAGGGCGGCCCACCGGTCCCGCATCGCGGCCAGCGCCTCGGTGATCGCCGGCCGCCGGGAGGCCTGGGCGCGCCAGAGCGCGAACACCCGCCGGGCCGGCTCCGGCACGACCGGCCGGGCGACCACCCCCGGCGGCAGGGCGCCCCGGCCGAGCCGCGGCACCAGCCCCATCCCCAGACCCGCCGCGATCAGCGCGATCTGGGTCTCGAACTCGCCGACCTGGTAGCGCACGTCGGGCTCCTCGCCGACCTCGCGCAGCGTGCGGACCAGCCAGTCGTGGCAGATGTTGCCCGGCGGCACGCTGATCCAGCACTGCCCGCGGAGCCGCTCCACCGGGACCACGGCCTCCCCGGCCAGCGGGTGCGCGGCGGGCAGCAGCAGGTCCACCGGATCCGGGCCGAAGTCCAGCCGGACCAGGCCCTCCTGCACCGGCAGCGGCACGGTCGGCCAGTCCTGGACCAGGGCCAGGTCCACCTCGCCCCGGGCCACCAGCTCGGCCGCCGGGTACGGGTCGCTCTCCAGCAGCCGGACGTCCAGGTCGGGGCAGCGCTCGCGCAGGTCGGCGAGCGCGCCCGGCATCAGTCCGCGCGCGCCGGTGGCGAAGGCGGCCACCAGGAGCCGCCCGACCGCCCGGCCGCGCTGCTCCTCCAGTCGCACCTGGGCCTGTTCCACCAGGCCCAGCACCGCCTGCGCGGTGACGGCCAGCTCGCGGGCGGCGTCGGTCAGCACCACGCCCCGGCCCTGACGCTCCAGCAGCACCGTCCGGGTCTCGCGCTCCAGTTTGGCGATCTGCTGCGAGACCGCCGACGGCGTGAAGCCGAGCGAGGCCGCCGCCCCGCCCACCGAACCGTGCACGGCCACCGCGTGCAGCGCCCGCAGGCGTCCCAGATCCATCATGCAGCAATGCTAAAGCCAGCCCTTCAGAAATCATCGCTAGTGCTACACGGTTGGTGGCGGCCATCCTCGACCCATGACCGCAACACCGGCCGCTCCCGGCGGCAGCATGAGACCGCGTCACATCGCGCTGGCCGTCCTGGTCGCCGCCGTCTGGGGCCTCAACTTCGTCCTGATCCACGTCGGCCTGGAGAACTTCCCGCCGCTGCTCTTCTGCGCCCTGCGCTTCGCGGTGGTCGCCGTCCCGGCGGTCTTCTTCGTCGGCCCGCCGCGCGTGGCGTGGCGGTGGGTCCTCGGGGTCGGCCTGGTGCTCGGGGTGGTCAAGTTCGGACTGCTCTTCCTCGGCATGCACGCCGGGATGCCGGCCGGGCTCTCCTCGCTGGTCCTGCAGGGCCAGGCGGTCTTCACCGCACTGTTCGCCGCCGTCCTGCTGGGCGAGCGGCCCGGCCCGCAGCGCCTGGCCGGCCTCGGGATCGCGCTCGCCGGCATCGGACTGAGCGCCGTCGACCACGGCGTCGGCGGCCCGGTCGGGGCCTTCGTCCTGGTCGTCCTCGCCGCCGTCGCCTGGGGGCTGTCCAACGTGCTGACCCGCAAGGCCGCCCCGCGCGACGCGCTGCGCTGGATGGTCTGGGTCAGCGCCGTCCCGCCGCTGCCGCTGCTCGGGCTCTCGCTGCTGGTCGAGGGCCCGGCCGCCGACCTGCGGGCACTGCGCGACCTCACCCCGGCCGGACTGGGCGCGATCGGGTACGTCGGACTGGTCTCCACCCTGTTCGGCTTCGTCGCCTGGAGCTTCCTGCTGCGCAGCTACGACGCCACCACGGTCGCGCCCTACTCGCTGCTGGTCCCGGTGTTCGGGATGTCCTCCGCCTGGCTGCTGCTCGGTGAGCGGATCGGCCCGGTGGCCGGCTGCGCGGCGCTGCTGGTGATCGCCGGGATCGGGATCACCGCGCTGCGCCCGGGGGCGCTGTCCGGCGCGGCGGCATGGTGGCCGCGTACGCGCTCTCGGCGGAGCGCAGCGCTCGCAGCAGGGCGTCCTGGTCGGCCGGGTTGATCGGGCCGAAGTACTCCTGCGCCACCTCGTGCCGGACCTGCCCGATCCGCTCCACCGCCGACCGGCCGGCCGTCGTCAGCACGATCCGGACGGCGCGCCGGTCGGCGGGGTCCGGGGTGCGCTCGACCAGGCCCGCCTCCTCCAGCGCGTCCACCACGGTGGTGGCCGAGCGGGGGGCGATGTGCAGCCGCTCCGCCAGGTCGCCCAGGCGCATGGCGCGGTCCGGCAGCTCGCAACCGGGGGCGTGCGCGAGGGTGCGCAGGGCGCGGCCCTGACCGGGGGTGATGCCGAAGGGCTCCAGGCGCTCGCTGGTGAGGCGGCGGATCCGCTTGATCGCCCTGGTCATCGCGTCGGCGAGCTCGGCGGTCGTGTCCTGGGCCGCGGTGTCCTGCACTGCGGTGCCGTCCGGCGCGACGGTGAGGTCCGGGGCCGCGGCGCCGTCCCGGGCGGTGCCGGGGCCGGTGGAGGAGCTCCCCGCGTCGTCGGTCGGCGTGGTGGTCATGGGGGCTCTCCTCGGCAGGTGTCGACCAAGGGTATCGGCCGGTCCGGGGGCGGGAGCAGGGCAGGACGCGCCACGGACGAGGGCTCCGTAAAGTTGTTGAGCCTGGCTCACTATCTGGGTTAGCGTGGTTTCGAGTGAGGGCAACCTAAGTTCCCTCCCGTGATTCTGGAGGGCCCGTGCCCCGTTCCGAAGCCCGCGTCGCCACCGACCGGTCCGCCCGCTACGCCAAGCAGCTCGCCGCCCACATGGGGCGCAAGATCGAAGCCGACTGGTCGGAGGAGACCGGCCGCGGCACCCTGACCTTCGGCCGCGGCACCGCCACGCTGGAGGCCGCCCCCGACGCCCTGCTGCTCACTGTCGAGGGCGAGACCGAGAACCTGCCGGGCCTGGAGGACGTGGTCGGCCGTCACCTGGTCCGCTTCGGCGCCCGCGACGAGCTGGTCGTCAGCTGGCAGCGCGACAACGGCGAGCCCGGCCTCGTCCAGCGCAACGCCGAGCCCGCCGAGCCCGCCGAGGGCTAGCTGACTGATTCCAAGGGTGGTGACGGTCCTGAAGGTTGACCAACCCCTGCTCAGGCACTGGGCAAAGCTGCTCTCTTGATTTCCCATCCGACGCCTGGGCCGCCTTTCGGCACTGCCGGCGCCAGCGCCGGGGGCAAGTTGACGGTCTGACCTGCGGCCACCGCTGTTCGACAGTCGGCGGGGGAGCCGGTGCCGGACACCGGCTCGTCGCGGGTCGCACACCATGTCGTAAGGTTTCCGATCATGCTTGCAAGACGACTGGCCGGCCTGCTCGTCGGTGCCCTGGCCCTCACCACGGCCTGCACCTCCGCTCCGGCAGCCGACAGGACCGCGCAGCCCGCACTCCCGGCCACGGACGAGCCCTCGCCCGAACCGAGCACCCCGCTCGCTGTACAGAGCCTCACCTCGCCGGAGCTGCAGTCCCGCTGGTGGAACTGGGCCACCGCCACCGCGGAGGACCGCAACCCGGTCCTCGATCAGGACGGCCACCTGTGCGGCCAGGGCCAGGAGGACGGCATCTGGTTCCTCGCCGGTACCACCGGCGGCGCGGCCTCCCGCACCTGCACCGTCCCCGTCGGGGTGCCGGTCGTTTTCCCGCTGGTGAACCTGTTCGGCGAGTCCGCGGACTGCCTGGAGTTCATGAACGCCGCCAAGGGAAGCGCCACCCTGGACGGACGCTCCCTGACCCCCGAGGAGCTCGGTTCCACCCCGATCCGGATGAACCCGCGGAAGGGCAACCCGTTCACCACCACGGCCGGCCCCCTCAACACCTGGTCCTGCGGCCTCTGGGTCCGGCTGGACCCCCTCGCCCCCGGCAGCCACGAGCTGAGCCTGCGGGGCGAGTCAGGCACCTTCTCCACCTCCGTGGACTACCGCCTCCAGGTCGCCCGGCCGACCCCCACCAACGCGGTCTGACTGTTCATTAGTTGCGGCATGGGGAGCGAGGACGGCCGCCGACCGTGAGCCGAGGGGACCTGCCCAGCTGGCCTGGTGCACCCCGAACTCCGTGTGTCGCCGAAAACTCACTGTCCCGGTCGCCTGGAGTGGCCGGGAATTGCCTTCTCGGGGCATGCCTGAACTGCGGTGAATCCTTCAGCAGGTCGTCGGTCATCACATGGAGCGCGGCCGCGAGGGAGTCCAACTCTGTCTTCACACAGTGACGGTGCACTCCCTCCCATACGCGCAGGCGATCCCTCGGAATCGATCATCTAGGGGTGGCGCCGGGAGTCGCGGCCGTTCCGGGCCGGTGGCAGCCCGGCGAGCGCCCGGAGCACCAGCCCGCCGAGGCACCAGCCGGCCACCACGTCCAGCAGCCAGTGGTAGTCGCTCCACACCAGCCCGAGGCCGACGCCGGCCGCGAGCAGGGCGGCGGCCGCGTACAGGCGGCGGCGGGCGCGGGCGCCGGCGGTGCGGGCCAGCAGGAACGCGGCCACCCCGTAGGAGAGGGTCGCGGTCGCCGTGTGGCCGGACGGGTACCAGCCCCACTGGTCCGGCGCCAGGGGCATCCCGAACGGCCCCGGCCGGGCGAACGCGGCCTTCGCCGGGACGACCAGCAGTGGGATCAGCCCGGCCGTCAGCACCGCGATCAGCGCCGGCAGCCACGGGCGCGCCGCCCCGGCCCGGCGGGACCGCCAGGCCGCCGATGCCCCGGCGGCCAGCAGGACCGGGATCGCCGGGACGGAGCTGCCGAGGTCCGACAGGGCCTCGCCGAGATGGTTGAGCAGCGTGCTGTGGAGGTCGTGCCGGGTCTCCCGGACGCCGTGCCGGACCCAGCGGTCCAGTCCGAGCAGCGGCCCGTCGACGGCCACCTGCCAGGAGATCAGCACCAGCACGGTGGCCAGCGCCACCGGCAGGGCCGCCGATCCGGCCGGGCCCGCCAGGCGCTCCGGAACGCGAAGTGGCCGCCCCGGAGCAGGGGGGAGAGCTCCGGGGCGGCTCTGATGATCGCCGTTCCGCGCGCCCCGGGGGGTATGGGTCGGACGGTCGGTCGATCGGCCTTCGGTGTGCGCCGGCCCTTGCGGGTCGGCCTGGTTGTCCTCGCGGGCGACCTGCGGATCCGCCGGTGGGGGCGGTGCCGCGGACGGGTCCGCCAATGGCTGGGGCTCGCTGTCCATCTGTCATGACACTACGTCAACGGCCGCGGCGCACTGAGGAGCTTCAGCGATTCAGCACAGCATCTTCACCCCTGGTGGGCGGTGCGGCGGCCCGCCCCGCACACCAGGACGAAACCGCCCGTAGCGACCGAACGGCCCGTGCGGACGAGGTGTCCGCACGGGCCGTTCGATGCTGTCCGGAATCCCTCCGGCGGGTCGGTGTCACCCGGTCACGGACGGCCCGGTGGGGGCGCCGCCCCTCAGACGGTGGCGAAGGCGTTCTCCAGGATGTCCAGGCCCTCGTTCAGCAGGTGCTCCGGCATGACCAGCGGCGGCAGGAAGCGCAGCACGTTGCCGTAGGTGCCGGCGGTCAGGACCACCAGGCCCTCGGCGTGGCACGCCTTGGCGATGGCCGCGGTGGCCGCCGCGTTCGGCTCCTTGCCACCCGGCTTCACCAGCTCCACGGCGATCATCGCGCCGCGGCCGCGGACCTCGCCGATCCGCACCGAGTCGTGGTGGGCGAACTTCTCCTGCAGGGCCCGCAGACGGCCGAGCATGATCTCGCCGATCCGCTGCGCCTTGCCGTTGAGGTCCTGCTCCTTCATGGTCTCGATGGCGCCCAGCGCGGCCGCGCAGGCCACCGGGTTGCCACCGTAGGTGCCGCCCAGGCCGCCGGCGTGCGCGGCGTCCATGATCTCGGCGCGACCGGTCACCGCGGCCAGCGGCAGACCGCCGGCGATGCCCTTCGCGGTGGTGATCAGGTCCGGGACGATGCCCTCGTCGTCACAGGCGAACCACTGGCCGGTGCGGCAGAAGCCGGTCTGGATCTCGTCGGCCACGAAGACGATGCCGTTGGCCTTGGCGTACTCCACGATCGCCGGCATGAAGCCCTTGGCCGGCTCGATGAAGCCGCCCTCGCCCTGGATGGGCTCGATGATGATCGCGGCGACGTTCTCGGCGCCGATCTGCTTGTTGATGATGTCGATCGCCTGGGCGGCGGCCTCGGCGGCGCAGTTCTCCGCGCCGGTCAGCCAGCGGTACGGGTAGGCCACCGGCACCCGGTAGATCTCCGGCGCGAACGGACCGAAGCCCTGCTTGTACGGCATGTTCTTCGCCGTCAGGCCCATCGTGAGGTTGGTGCGGCCGTGGTACCCGTGGTCGAACACCACGACGGCGGTGCGCTTGGTGTAGGCGCGGGCGATCTTCACCGCGTTCTCGACCGCCTCGGCGCCCGAGTTGAACAGCGCGGTGCGCTTGTCGTGGTCGCCCGGGGTCAGCTCGTTCAGCTGCTCGGCCACGGCCACGTAGCCCTCGTACGGGGTCACCATGAAGCAGGTGTGGGTGAAGGCGGCCAGCTGCTCGGTCGCCTTGGCCACCACGGCCTCGGCGCTGTTGCCGACGTTGGTCACGGCGATGCCGGAGCCGAAGTCGATCAGCGAGTTGCCGTCCACGTCCTCCAGCACGCCGCCGTTGGCACGGGACACGTACACCGGCAGGGTGGTGCCGACGCCGGCCGCCACCGCACCCAGCTTGCGGGCCTGCAGCTCCTGCGACTTCGGACCGGGGATCGCGGTGACCAGGCGGCGCTCCTGCGGGAGCGGCGTTGCGGCGCTCATGGGTTTCTCCAGACTTCTCGGCTCGGTGCTTCGCAGGCTACGGCGGCCCTCCCCGGCCGGGCATGCGCCACTCGGTAGCACTGGGCCGTCCGACTTGTCCGGGGCGGCCAGCGCAGGGAGTGCGACTACCGGCAGCCCACGCTCCACTACATTGAGCGCGGGCGTGTCGCCGGTGCGGCGGCATGGGTATGGCGGGACCGACGGTGGTCGGGCCGGGCGGGCGAGGGAGCGGGGCCGTACATGGGACTGGACGGGGCACGGGGCCACGGCGAGCGGACCGCCGCCGCACCTGCGACACCCATGCCGCACCAACGTCCCGGCCGCCCCGCGGCACCCCCGCCCTTCGACCTCGCCGCCTGGGTCGCCGCCCCCCGCCCCGACGCCGCCCCCGGCGTCTACCGGCAGGGCTACGACCAGGTCGACCCCGACCGGGCGGACGACGCCAAGGTCCCGACCTGGCCCCTGCTGCTGAGAGCGGGGCTGAACGCGGTGGTGGGGTGGCTGGCCTATGTGTACGGGGTCGAACTCGCCAAGTACGCAACGACGCTGATCGGTGTGCTTCCGACCCAGTCCGCCTTCGTGGCCGTATCGGTCATTCTGACTCTCAACGTGCTCGTGCTCGCTGTCGTGATCAAGGTGTTCGGCCGGATGGGCCGCTGGCCGGAGGTGTGGCGGCGGTACGTGGCGCCGTTGATGGCGCGCACGGTGACCACGGAGGAGCCCGCCGAGGAGGGTGTGGCGGCGCAGGCCGAGTGGGCGCGTGACCCGTGGGCGGCGCTGCGGCTCGGCGGGGCGGCCGCGGCGGCGGGCCGGCTGGACGGCGAGCCCGTCGGGGACGTCGACTACGTGCGGATCCAGCGGGCCTGGGAGTCGGCCCAGGCCGACCCGGTGTTCGTGCCGGCCTTCGTCGAGCAGGTGGCCGCCCGGGGCGCGGCGGCGTTCGCCCACCCCTCCGAGGCGCGCGAGCTGGCCGGGCGGGAGGAGCAGCACGATCTGCTGCTGGGCCAGGTGCGGCTGGGCACGGCGCAGGACGTGCCGAAGAACCCGTTGACGCACCGGGCGGCCGGTTTCGCGCTGGATCCGTCGCTGCTGGGCACCTCGTTGCTGGCGGTCGGCCCGGCGGGCACCGGGAAGACCGCGCGGCTGGCCCGGCCGGTCGCCGAGGCGCTCTGCCTCCAGGCGCTGGCCGGTACGGCGTGCGCGGTGGTGATCGGCGCGGCCGACGCGGAGCTGGGGCCGGACGCCTGGTACGACGTGGTGATCGCGCCGGGGGACCGGGGCTCGGCGTACGGGCTGGACCTCTACGGGGCGGTGCAGGATCCGGACGAGGCGGCCGCCCGGCTGGCCGAGGCGCTGCTGCCGGACGAGCTGACGGCCCGGGCGGAGACCGCCCGGACGGCGCTGCAGCAGGTAGTCGGCCCGTTCCGAGCCGGGTTCGGCCGCTACCCGGCGGTGCGTGAGCTGCGGGCGCTGCTCGGTGGCGAGCCGGAGGCCTTGGAGGCGCTGGTGAAGGCGCTGCGCGCGGCGGGCCGGCTGGCGGCGTACGAGCGGGACCTGGAGTACCGGGAGCGCCAGCGCGGCCGGGCGGACGACCCGGGGGCGCTGCTGGCGGACCGGCTGGCCCTGCTGGACCGGCCGGCCTTCGAGGGGGCGTTCGCGACCGACGGTACCGGTCGGCCGCCGTTCGCGATGCGGGTGCTGGACCACCCGCTGCGGGTGCGGGTGAAGCTGCCCGAGCGCAGCCACCCGGAGGCGGCGCGGATGCTGTCGCGGCTGCTGGTGGGTCAGTTCGTGCAGGCCGCGGCGGCCCGGGAGGACCGTTCGCTCTTCGCCGGCCTGGTGGTGGACGACGCGTCGACGGCGTTGGACGCGCACATCGTCCGGGGGCTGCAGCGGCTGCGCGCGGCCAACGCGGGCGCCGTGCTGTTGCTGCGGACCCTGGTCGATCTGCCCGAGGCGCTGCGGGCGCCGCTGTTCGGGGCGGTCGGCTGCCGGATGGTGTTCCCGGGGATCGCGCCGTGGGACGGCCGGATGTTCTCCGAGGCCTGGGGCACGCATCTGGTCCGGGAGACGGCGGTGACGCACGCGCCGGACACCTCGGGCGGGCTGGTCCGCCGGGCCGGGCGGCTGGGGCGTAAGGCGCTGTCGGGGACGACGGCGCAGACCGAGTCGGTGACCACCCGGGACGTGGAGCGGCTGCGCTGGTCGCCGTCGGACCTGGCGCACGCGTTGCCGGCGGGCCATGCGGTGATCTCGCTGACCGCGGTCTCGGGCGAGCAGGTGCCGCCGCTGCTGGTGGACCTGCGGGGCTGAAGCTCGCCTCCGAGGTGGATTCGGCAGTGCCGGTTGTCCGGAGCGTCCATAATGAGGGGAGAGACCCCCACCAGACTCCCCAGCCCTCTCCTCGCCCGGCCGCAACGGCGCGGTCAGGTCGTCCCCCGAAGGTGCCATGCCTCCCACACTCGCCTCCGTCGTCCGCAACACCTCGCTCCATCTGACGGTCCTCGCCGGTGCGGACCACCTGGAGCGGCCGGTCCGCTGGGTGCACACCAGTGAGCTGGACGACCCGACGCCCTTCCTCGAAGGTGGTGAGCTGCTGCTCACCACCGGGATCAAGCTGGGCCGCACCGCGGCCGGGTTGCAGGCGTACGTGCACCGGCTGGCCGACGCGGGCGTGGTGGGGCTGGGCCTCGGTGTCGGCCTGTCGCACACCGAGGTGCCGCAGCCCCTGGTGGACGCAGCCGCCCAGCGCGGGCTGCCGCTGCTGCGGGTGCCGGAGCCGACGCCGTTCATCGCGATCAGCAAGGTCGTCTCGGCGGCCCTGGCCGCCGAGCAGTACGAGGCGGTCACCACCAGCTTCGAGGCGCAGGAGGAGCTCACCCGGGCGGCGCTCGGCAAGGACGGCACCACGGCCGTGGTGCGCCGGCTGGCGGCGCGGCTGGGCGGCTGGGCGGCGCTGTACGACGGCTCGGGCGCGCTCTCGGTGGTGGCCCCGGACTGGGCGGCCCGCCGGGCCGGCCGGCTGGCGGCCGAGGTGGACCGGCTGCGCCGGCGCCCGGCGCCGTCGAGCGCCGCGCTGCAGGGGCGTTCGCCGGGGATAGACACCGCGGACGAGGACTACGTGGTGGTCCAGTCGCTGGGGGCGGACCGCCGGGCCCGGGGCTTCCTCGCGGTCGGCACCGAGGACCGGATCACCCCGACCGAGCGGTACGTGCTGAACGCGGCGGTGGCGCTGCTGACCCTCACCCTGGAGCGCTCGCGCGAGCTGCGCCAGGCGGAGGAGCGGATGGGCGCGGCGCTGCTGCGGATGGTGCTGGCGGGCGAGGTGGCGACCGCCCGGCAGGTGGCGGCCGGGCTCTTCGGCGGTCTGCCGGAGGGGACGGTCCGGGTCATGGTGGCCGGTGCCGGCCAGGGCGTGGACGCCACGGAGGCGCTCGGCGAGCTGGGCGACCGGGCCGAGCAGGCCGGCGCCCGGGTGGGGGAGAAGCTGCTGGTGGCGCGCGAGGAGGGCGGCACGCACGGGCCCCGGCTGATGGTGCTGGCGCTGGACAACGGTGCCGTGCACCGGGCCTGCCTGGGGGCGGTGGAGGAGCACGAGGGCCTGTCGCTGGGGGTCTCGGCGCCGGCCGCGCTGGAGGAGGCGGGCACCGCGAACGCGCAGGCCGAGCGGGCGCTCGCGGTGGCGCTGCGCGGCGGCCGCCGTGCGGTGGACCACGAGGAGGTGGGCGCCGGCTCGCTGCTGCCGCTGCTGGGCGAGGACGCGGTGACGGCGTTCGCGGAGGGGCTGCTGCGCCCGCTGCGGGACCACGACCGGACCGCCCGCGGCGACCTGGTGGCGTCGCTGCGCGCCTGGCTCTCCAGACACGGCCAGTGGGACGCGGCCGCCGCCGACCTGGGCGTGCACCGGCACACGCTGCGCTACCGGATGCGGCGGGTCGAGGAGTTGCTGGGCCGCTCGCTGGACGACACCGACGTCCGGATGGAACTCTGGCTGGCCCTTCGCTCCGGCGAAGAGTAGGCGAGGAGCAGCGGAGCAGCGGAGTAGTAGCCGAGCAGCGCAGCAGTGGCGGAGCAGCCGAGTAGCGGGCGACGCCCGCCGGGCGGCTGCTCCGCCACTGCTCCGCCCACCCGGGCGGCGGAGCACCGGAACCCGGCCCGTCCGCTGGACGGGATGGAGTGAGCGCGAGGGCGAACGCTACTCCGTGGCCAACCCGGTCGGCGCGCCGCCGCCCCTACCCTCGGTTCTGGTTCCACGTCCGTGGGGCCGTGAGGACGACGAGGAGAGGGCCGGTACCACGGTGACCACCACGTACGATTTCTGGCTGGCCGGCCGCCGGGCGAGCGGCGACGCCGACTTCGAGGTGCACAACAGCTGGGACGGCCGCCTGGTCGGCAAGGTCAGCGTCCCCACCGAGGCCCAGGTCGAGGAGGCGCTGGACGCCGCCGTGGCCGCGCTGCCGGTGTTCGCCGCGACCCCCGCGCACGTCCGTGCCGCCGCGCTGGACCACGTGGCCAAGCGCCTGGCCGAGCGCACCGAGGAGATCGCCCAGCTGATCACCGCCGAGAACGGCAAGCCGATCAAGTGGGCGCGCGGCGAGGTCGGCCGTGCCGTCTCCGTCTTCCGCTGGGCCGCCGAGGAGTCCCGCCGGACCAACGGCGAGACCATGCGGCTGGACACCGACCCGGGCGGCGTGGGCCGTTTCGCGGTGGTGCGCCGGTTCCCGCGCGGCGTGGTGCTGGGCATCGCCCCGTTCAACTTCCCGCTGAACCTGGTCGCCCACAAGGTCGCCCCGGCGATCGCGGTCGGCGCCCCGATCATCCTCAAGCCGGCTCCGGCCACCCCGCTCTCCGCGATGGTGCTGGGCGAGATCCTGGCCGAGACGGACCTGCCGGCCGGCTCCTGGAGCGTCCTGCCGGTGCCGAACGACCGGATGCCCGCGCTGGTGCAGGACCCGCGTCTGCCGGTGATCTCCTTCACCGGTTCGGACAAGGTCGGCTACCAGATCATGGACTCGGTGCCGCGCAAGCACACCACCCTGGAGCTCGGCGGCAACGCCGCGGCCGTGGTGCTCGCCGACTGGTCCTCCGAGGCCGACCTCGACTGGGCCGCCACCCGGATCGCGATGTTCGCCAACTACCAGGGCGGCCAGTCCTGCATCTCGGTGCAGCGGGTGATCGCCGACGCGTCGGTGTACGACGCGCTGGTGGAGAAGGTGGTGGCCAAGGTCGAGGCGCAGGTCACCGGCGACCCCAACGACGACGCCACCGACGTCGGCCCGCTGGTCGACGAGAACGCCGCGAAGCGGGTGGAGTCCTGGGTGGACGATGCCGTGGCCAAGGGCGCCAAGGTGCTCACCGGCGGTACCCGTGAGGGCGCGACCTTCGCCCCGACCGTGCTCGCCGAGCTGCCCGCCGACGCGATCCTGGCCAAGGCCGAGGTGTTCGGCCCGGTGCTGTCGCTGCACCGGGTGGACGGCACCGACGAGGCCTTCGCCGCCGTCAACGACTCCGCCTTCGGCCTGCAGGTCGGTGTCTTCACCCGTGACCTGCAGACCGCCTTCCGCGCCCATCGGGAGCTGGAGGTCGGCGGTGTGATCATCGGCGACGCGCCGTCCTACCGCGCCGACCAGATGCCGTACGGCGGGGTCAAGGACTCCGGCGTCGGCCGCGAGGGCGTCAAGTACGCGATGGACGACTACACCGTGGAGAAGGTCCTGGTCCTCACCGGCCTCGACCTCTGATCCCGAACGATCTCGAACGATCCCGAACGATCCCGAACGATCCCGAAGGGCTCCCGGCACGCCGAGGGGCCCGAACGGCCCGAGGGGCCCGGTACCGCCGCGCCGCGGTGGTGCCGGGCCCCTCGGCGTGTCCGGGCGAGGTTCAGACCCGGCCGGCCGCGGCCGCGACGGCCTCCGCCACGGAGGCGTTGCCGGCGACCAGCTCCAGCGTCTGCCCGGCGGTGCCCGCCTCGTGCAGCAGCTCGGCCAGCACCGCCGCCACGTCGGCGCGGTCCACCGCGCCGCGTTCGACCGAGGGGGCGAGCCGGACCAGGCCGGTGCCCGCGCCGTCGGTGAGCCGGCCGGGGCGCAGCACCGTCCAGTCGAGCGCGGTACGGGCGCGCACGGCGTCGTCGGCGGCGCCCTTGGCCCGCAGGTAGGTCTCGAAGACCGGGTCGGCCGGGTAGTGCGCCTGGGCGTCGGCGCCCATCGAGGAGATGATCAGGTAGCGCCGGACCCCGGCGAGTTCGGCGGCGTCGGCGAGCAGGACGGCCGCGTCGCGGTCGACGGTGTTCTTGCGCTCGGCGCCGCTGCCGGGGCCGGCGCCGGCGGCGAAGACCACGGCGTCGGCGCCCGCCAGCAGCCGGGCGAGTTCGGGGGCGGTGGCGCTCTCCAGGTCGAGCAGCAGCGGCTCGGCTCCGGCGGCGGCCAGGTCCCCGGCCTGTTCGGGGCGGCGGATGAGGCCGGCGGGGCGGTCGCCGCGCTCGGCGAGCAGCCGTTCGAGCTTGAGCGCGATCTGTCCGTGGCCTCCGGCGATGACGGTACGCATGGCTCCGACGGTAGCGGGGACGCGTCCCGGCGTCCTGTGGAGTCCGGCCGGCAGGACACAATGGGCGCATGACTTCGCTCGCCCACCCGCAGCTGCGCTTCACCCCCGTGGTGAAGGACCCCTCCGCTCCCCGGGAGCTGGTGATCCTCGGCTCGACCGGTTCGATCGGCACCCAGGCCATCGACGTGGTGCGCCGCAACCCGGACCGGTTCCGTGTGGTCGCCCTGTCGGCGGCCGGCGGGCGGGTGGAGCTGCTGGCCGAGCAGGCCCTGGAGCTGGGCGTGCACACCGTGGCGGTCGCCGACCCGGCGGCCGAGCCCGCGCTGCGCGAGGCGCTGGCCGCGAAGGCGGCGGGGCGTCCGCTGCCCGCCGTGCTGGCGGGCCCGGACGCGGCCACCGAGCTGGCCGCGATGGAGTGCCACTCGGTGCTGAACGGCATCACCGGGTCGATCGGCCTGCGCCCGACGCTGGCGGCGCTGCGGGCGGGCCGGGTGCTGGTGCTGGCGAACAAGGAGTCGCTGATCGTCGGCGGTCCGCTGGTGAAGGCGGTGGCGAAGCCCGGGCAGATCGTGCCGGTGGACTCCGAGCACGCCGCGCTGTTCCAGGCGCTGGCCGGCGGCACCCGCGCCGAGGTGCGCAAGCTGGTGGTCACGGCGAGCGGCGGCCCGTTCCGCAGCCGGACCCGCGAGCAGCTGGCGGGGGTGACGCCGCAGGAGGCGCTGGCGCACCCGACCTGGGCGATGGGGCCGGTGGTGACGATCAACTCGGCCACTCTGGTCAACAAGGGCCTGGAGGTGATCGAGGCGCACCTGCTGTACGACGTGCCCTTCGACCGGATCGAGGTCGTGGTCCATCCGCAGTCGGTGGTCCACTCGATGGTGGAGTTCACGGACGGCTCCACGCTGGCGCAGGCCAGCCCGCCGGACATGCGGATGCCGATCGCGCTGGGGATGGGCTGGCCGGACCGGATCCCGGACGCGGCGCCCGCCTGCGACTGGACGAAGGCCGCCACCTGGGAGTTCTTCCCGCTCGACGACGAGGCCTTCCCGGCGGTCCGGCTGGCCCGCGAGGTGGGATCGCTCGGCGGGACGGCGCCGGCGGTGTTCAACGCGGCGAACGAGGAGTGCGTGGAGGCCTTCCTGAAGGGCCGCCTCGCCTTCACGGGAATCGTGGACACTGTTGCCAAGGTCGTGGCCGAGCACGGACAGTACGACAGCGGGCGGGCCGCGGCGGGAACTTCTCTGACCGTCGAGGACGTCCTGCACGCGGAGGACTGGGCCCGCGCCCGGGCCCGCGAGCTGGCGTCGGGCTGACGGCTCCGGCGGACGACCGGACGACGAGCGGAGCGCAATGACGGAGGGCCTGCGGTGGCAACGGTTTTGACGGTGGTCGGCATCCTGGTCTTCGCGATCGGGTTGCTGATCTCGATCGCCTGGCACGAGCTCGGCCACCTCTCCACGGCCAAGCTGTTCGGCATCAGGGTGCCGCAGTACATGGTCGGGTTCGGTCCGACGGTCTGGTCCCGGAAGAAGGGCGAGACCGAGTACGGCGTCAAGGCGATCCCGCTGGGCGGGTACATCCGGATGATCGGGATGTTTCCGCCCGGTGCGGACGGGCGGATCACCAAGCGCAGCAGTTCGCCCTGGCGGACCATGATCGAGGACGCCCGGGAGGCCTCCTACGAGGAGCTCCAGGACGGTGACGACAGCCGGCTCTTCTACACCCGCAAGCCGTGGAAGCGCGTCATCGTCATGTTCGCCGGGCCGTTCATGAACCTGGTCCTGGCCTTCGGGCTCTTCCTGACCGTGATGATGGGCTTCGGCGTCTCGATGACGGTGCCGACCATCGGCACCGTCGCGCAGTGCGTGGTCAAGGCCGGCCAGCCGACCGACAGCTGCCCGGCCGACGCGCCGAAGACCCCCGCCGCCCAGGCCGGGCTGCGGCCGGGCGACAAGGTGGTCTCCTTCGACGGCGACCGGATCGGCGACTACGACCAGCTCCAGGCGGACATCCGCCGTTCGGCCGGGAAGACCGTGCCGGTGGTGGTCGAGCGCGAGGGGCAGCAGCTCACCCTCACCCCGACCATCGCCGTCAACGACGTCCAGAAGTACGACGGCAACGGCATGCCGGTCAAGGGCGAGACGGTGCAGGCGGGCTTCCTCGGCTTCACCCCGACCAGCGGTGTCGTCCGGCTCGGCGTCGGGCAATCCCTCGACCGGATGTACGACATGGCCGAGAGCGGTGTGAAGTCGCTGGTGGCCCTGCCGGGCAAGATCCCGGGGCTGTGGAACTCGGTGGTGGACGGCGCCCCGCGCGATGTCGACTCGCCGATCGGCATGGTCGGCGCCGCCCGGGTCAGCGGCGAGGTCTTCTCGCTCGACATCCCGGGCACCCAGCGGATCGCGTACTTCGTGAACCTGCTGGCCGGCATCAACCTGTCGCTCTTCCTGTTCAACATGCTGCCGCTGCTCCCGCTGGACGGCGGCCACATCGCCGGCGCCCTGTGGGAGTCGGTGCGCCGCCGATTCGCAAGCCTGTTCAAGCGGCCCGACCCCGGTCCGTTCGACGTCGCCCGGCTCATGCCGCTGGCCTACGTCGTGGCCAGCGTCTTCATCGGGTTCACCCTGCTCGTCCTGGTCGCCGACCTGGTCAACCCGGTCAAGATCAGCTAGTCGCCCGGTACGGCTGGTGTGCCCGGGGCCACCGCCGTGCCGTACCGTTGGGGGCCGGGTGCGCGTTTCATCGGCGCGCCCGGCCCAGGCCGTCGAACGGCCGGACCGACCACACCTCAACCCCGGGGAACCCTGCGCACATGACCGCGATCTCGCTCGGTATTCCGTCCCTGCCGCTCAAGCCGCTCGCCAAGCGCCGAGTCTCCCGGCAGATCATGGTCGGCAACGTGCCGGTCGGCGGCGACGCCCCCGTCTCGGTGCAGTCGATGACCACCACGGTGACCTCCGACATCAACGCCACGCTGCAGCAGATCGCCGAGCTGACGGCCTCGGGCTGCCAGATCGTGCGGGTCGCCGTACCGTCCCAGGACGACGCCGACGCCCTGCCGATCATCGCGAAGAAGTCGGGCATCCCGGTCATCGCGGACATCCACTTCCAGCCGAAGTACGTGTTCGCCGCGATCGACGCCGGCTGCGCCGCGGTCCGCGTCAACCCGGGCAACATCAAGGCCTTCGACGACAAGGTCGGCGAGATCGCCAAGGCCGCCAAGGGCGCCGGCGTCCCGATCCGGATCGGCGTCAACGCCGGCTCGCTGGACAAGCGCCTGCTGGAGAAGTACGGCCGGGCCACCCCCGAGGCGCTGGTCGAGTCCGCGCTCTGGGAGTGCTCGCTCTTCGAGGAGCACGACTTCCGCGACATCAAGATCTCGGTCAAGCACAACGACCCGGTCGTGATGATCAACGCCTACCGCCAGCTCGCCGCGGCCTGCGACTACCCGCTGCACCTCGGGGTCACCGAGGCCGGTCCCGCCTTCCAGGGCACCATCAAGTCCGCGGTCGCCTTCGGCGCGCTGCTCGCCGAGGGCATCGGCGACACCATCCGGGTCTCGCTGTCGGCCCCGCCGGCCGAGGAGATCAAGGTCGGCAACCAGATCCTGGAGTCGCTCGGCCTTCGCCAGCGCGGTCTGGAGATCGTCTCCTGCCCGTCCTGCGGCCGCGCCCAGGTCGACGTCTACAAGCTCGCCGAGGAGGTCACCGCCGGCCTGGAGGGCATGGAGGTGCCGCTGCGCGTCGCGGTCATGGGCTGCGTCGTCAACGGTCCGGGCGAGGCCCGCGAGGCCGACCTCGGGGTCGCCTCCGGCAACGGCAAGGGCCAGATCTTCGTCAAGGGCGAGGTCATCAAGACCGTCCCCGAGTCCAAGATCGTGGAGACCCTGATCGAGGAGGCCCTCAAGCTGGCCGAGCAGATGCAGGCCGAGGGCGTTGAGTCCGGTGCGCCGACCGTGACCGCCGCGGAGTGACCGGCGGGCAGTAGTTTCCGGAAGCGGGGCCGTCCGTGCGCGGACGGCCCCGCGGCCGTAGCCGGGTGGGGCCACGGAGTAGGGTGCGGCCAGAGTCGTCTCAGTGAGGTGCTGTCTCGATGCTCGATCGAGGTGTGATGCTCCCCAGCTCGTTCCAGGCCGTCCGCGCCCTGGCGACCACGCGCGTCCTGGAGGCCTCCGACCTCGCGGACACCCTGGCGGTGCTCCGGCGCGATCCGGTCGCCAACGCCTTCGTCGCGACCAGGGTGGAGGCCGTCGGGCTGGACCCCTGGCGCCTCGGCGGTGAGATGTGGGGCTGGTACGACGAGCGCGGTGAGCTGGACGCGCTCTGCTACGCCGGCGCGAACCTGGTCCTCGTGGACGCCGGCCCGCAGGCCGTGCAGGCCTTCGCCGAACGGGCCCGCCGCCAGGGTCGCCGCTGCTCCTCGATCGTCGGCCCGGCCGAGGCCACCGCCGCCCTCTGGGCCCTGCTGGAACGCAGCTGGGGACCGGCCCGCGAGGTCCGCGCCCACCAGCCGCTGCTCGCCACGGCCGTGCCGTCCGCCGAGATCGCGCCCGACCCGCTGGTACGGCGGGTGCGGCGGAGCGAGATCGAGACGCTGATGCCGGCCTGCGTGGCGATGTTCACCGAGGAGGTCGGGGTCTCCCCGCTGGCCGGTGACGGCGGGCTGCTCTACCAGGCCCGGGTCGCCGAACTGATCTCCACCGGGCGTTCGTTCGCGCGCTTCACGGAGGACGGCCAGGTCGTCTTCAAGGCCGAGGTGGGGGCCGTCACCGAGGGCGCCTGCCAGATCCAGGGCGTCTGGGTCGACCCGGCCCACCGCGGCCGCGGCCTCTCCGAGACCGGCATGGCCGCCGTCCTGGACATCGCCCTGCGCGAGGTCGCCCCGGTGGTCTCGCTCTACGTGAACGACTACAACCTGCGGGCCCGCGCCGCCTACCGCCGGGTCGGCTTCCGCGAGGTCGGGGCGTTCATGAGCGTGCTGTTCTGAGCTCCTTGCCGCCTCCGCCCGCGTGGGGGGCCGGACGGGTAGTAACGTCCGGGGCATGGATCAGCTGACCGGGGTGACGATCGAGGCCATCGACCTTGCGGCATGGGCTCCGCGGGCGCTCGACGTCCAGGCGGTGGCGTTCGGGCTGACCCCCGAGGAGGTCCTGGTCCGGCTGCACATCGTCGGGCGGCACGCCCAGCAGCCCGGGGTGATCGCGCTGGGCGCGCTCAGCGGCGGCCGGCTGGTCGGCTTCGGCTACGGCATGCCGAACCGCCGGGAGCACTGGTGGAGCACCGTGATCCAGCCCTATCTGGAGGCCGGCGGCCACGGCGTGTGGCTGGACGAGGTCTTCGCTATCACCGAACTGCACGTGCTGCCCGAGTTCCAGGGGCAGGGCATCGGCTCCACCCTGATCAGGACCCTCTGCGCGCGCTCCGGGCTGTCGCGCACCATCCTCTCCGCGATCGACGCCGAGACGCCCGCCCGCCGGCTCTACCGCTCGCTCGGCTACCGGGACCTCGCGCGGGCGGTGCACTTCCCCAACACCGAGCGCCTGTACGCGGTGATGGGCGCGGAGCTGCCGCTGCGGGGGACCGGACCGGCTCAGAGCGCGCCGGCGAACTCCAGGTAGAGCTCGGCGTCCTCCCGGCGGCCCGCGGCCAGGGCGCGCAGGCCGAGGTCGGCCGCCCGGAACAGCGTCCAGCCGCGCAGCCGGTCCCGGTCCACGTCCAGGGCGTCCGCGAGCTGGTGCAACCGGCGGCGGACGGCGGCGGGGACGCCCGGGGAGCCGACCAGGGTGTCCGCCCGCTCCAGGGCCAGCCGGGCCAGGTCGTAGGCGCGTTCGCCGACCAGCGGCCGGGGGTCGATCGCCAGCCAGGGCGCGCGGTCGGCGGCGAGCACGTTGCCGTGGTGGAAGTCGCCGTGCAGCAGCACCTCCTCGTCGGCCGAGGCGCAGAGCCCCTCGGCGGCCGCCAGCGCCTCGGTGACCAGCGGGGCCGCCTCGGCGGCGCCCGGCAGCGCGCCGCGCCGGCGCAGCCCGGCGGCGGTCGTGGCCGTCCGGTCGGCGAGGGTGGCGAAGCCGTGGTCGCCGGGCGGCTCCACCCAGAGCCGGTGGAGCAGGCTGGTGGCCTCCAGCATCGCCTTCGGCTCGGCCAGCGAGCGCAGCGGGATGTCGCCGTGCAGCCGCTCCAGCAGCAGCGACCCCTCGGCGGGGTCGGCGGCCAGCAGTAGGACGGCGCCGCGGCCTGCCCACTGGGCGAGGGCGGCGTGCTCCCGGTCGGTCTCCGGGGTGACCAGCCCGGTCTTGAGGACGGCGGGGCTCAGGTCGTCGCGGTGCACGTAGGCGATCAGGCTCAGACTGCCGCCCGGGTCGGCCACCCGCTCCAGGGTGAGGTCCCAGCGTGCCAGCCCGGCGCCGACCCGGGCCGGCAGGCCCGTGAGCCAGTGCCGGCCCTCCTCGTCCGCGCCGACGCTGCGCGCCAGCCATGCGGGGACGGTGATCTGCCCTGGTGCTCCCGACATGCCGGCCTTCCGGTTGTGCTTCCCCCGTGGTGCTACCCGTCCATTGTCGGCCATGGCGGTGAAACCGCAGGTCAGCGATCCGGGGTGGCAGCGGTGGCGGCGCGTCCGCAGGTCAGGGCGGTGCCGGGGGTCAGGCGGCCGGGCCGGCGGGGTCGGGGCCGGCGGTGGCGGGGCCCGTCGTGGCGGGCGTCCCGGCGGGGTCGGGCAGGCCGGGGAACGCGGTCGGGGCGGCGCCCCAGCGGCGGGCGCGCAGCGCGCAGTCGCGGAGCGCGTCCGCGGCACTGCCGCGCTGCGGGGCGGCGACGGCGGCGACCAGGTCGGCGTAGACCGCGGTGAGCCGGCTTTCGAGGTGCGCGGCCAGCCGGCCGGCGCCGGCCGCGTCGGTGACGGCGAAGGGCAGCTGGTAGCCGGCCGCCGCCGCGCCCGGAGTGGCCCCGGCGCCGCCGAGCAGCCGTTGCCAGGCGTCCCGCCGGGCCTGGTGGGCGGCCAGGGCGGTCCGCGCTTCGGTGCGCTGCTGGTCCTCCGGGAGCCGGGCGCCGACCACGCCGTAGCCGTAGATCGCGGCGTGCTCGGCGGCCAGCGCGCCCTGGAGGGCGGTGAGCGCCTCCGGGGCGGTGCCCGCCGTGCCGCCGGAGGCGGCGGGGGAGGCGTCCGGGGAGGCCGGGGAGGCCGGGGCGGTGCCGGACGGCGTGGCGGGCCCGCCGGGCGGGTCGGTGGGCCCGGGCAGCGGGGCGGCGGCCGGAGCGGTGTCGCCCAGGGCGACGGCGTGCAGCACCCCGGCCGCGGAGACCGAGGCGAGCAGCCGGGCCAGCCCGGGCGAGGCGGCGCCGAGGTCGGCGAGCCGGGTCTGCGCGGTTTGCCGCTCCAGCGCGGCGAGCGCGGCGACGGTGGCCACCGGCGGGGCCGGGGCGGTGGCGGACGACGACCCGGGGGATCCCGAGGGGGACCCGGACCCGCCGACGGACGGCGACAGGGACGTGGACTGCGACAGGGACGGGGAGGCGGAGGGGGCCGGGAGCCCGGCGGCCAGGGCGGCCCGGTGCTGGAGCACCTCGGCCCGCAGCGGCTGGAGCTGCCCGGCCTGCCCGGCCCCGGCCCCGGCCAGCAGGGCGTCGTACCCGGCCAGCAGCGCGTCGGTGGCGTCGACGGCACGCAGCCGGACCGGCTCGTCCGGGTCGGGCCGCCGGTGCTCGCCTCCGCCCGCGCCGCCCTCGTCGGGGGAGCCGGTGCAGGCGGCGAGGGCGCCGCCGGTGGCGAGGAACAGGCCGAGGGCCAGCAGGGTCCGTCGGCTGGGCGGCTGCATCGCGGTCACTCCGGGGCGTGTGCGGGAGGACGGCCTGCGTGCCCTCGTTGGCGTGAATGATTACAGAATCCTCACGGGTCCGGCCCCGGATTCCCAGGCCCTGGACCACGTCCCACCGGTGTGACCTTGCTCGCAGTGGGTGGCGCCCGGGCGCCCGCACGTGGTCCGGAATCGGTGGTTGGCGACTTCACCGGATAGGATTTGGGCCGAGCTGCCGCGACCCGGCCTGCGCCCGAGCGGCGCCGGACGGCGCGGTGCGCCCTCTGACAACAGCAGACGCGGCCGAGGAGTCCACCCGGATGAGCACCACCCACATCGACCGGCTGCGTGCGTTGCTGGAGCCGTTGGCCGCCCAGGCGGGCCTGGACCTGGAGGACGTCAAGGTCACCCAGGCCGGCAGTCGCCGCCAGGTGCAGATCGACGTGGACGCCGACGGCGGCGTGGATCTGGACGCCATCGCGGAGTTCAGCCGGGTGGTCGGCGAGGCCCTGGACACCTCCGACGTGATGGGCACCGGCGCGTACGTGCTGGAGGTCGGCTCGCCGGGCGCGGAGCGCCCGCTGGTCGAGCCCCGCCACTGGCGCCGGGCCGAGGGCCGGCTGGCCGCGATCCACCTGGTCGACGGCGGGGAGATCGTCGCCCGGGTGCTGGAGGCGGACGAGGACGGCGCGCTGGTCGAGGTGCAGCCGGTGAAGGGCCGCGGCCGGCCCAAGGAGCGCCGCCTGGAGTACACCGAGGTGTCCCGAGCACGCGTCCAGGTGGAGTTCAACCGCAAGGACGACGAGCTCCTCGACCAGGCCCAGGACTTCGTGGACGACGACTCGGCGGACGACGGCGCCGAGGAGGGGGACGACGGTGCGCAGTGACGACCTGCCCACCGACCGCACCATGACGAACGTGACGAAAGACGAGGAGGCGTAGCCGTGGACATCGACATGAGTGCCCTGCGCACGCTGGTCAACGAGAAGAACATCCCCTTCGACCTGCTGGTCGAGTCCATCGAGTCGGCCCTCCTCACCGCGTACCACCGCACCGAGGGCTCGCGCCGCCGCGCGCGGGTCGAGCTGGACCGCAAGTCCGGCCACGTGACGGTCTGGGCGACCGAGGACCCGGCCGAGCTGGACGAGGGCGTCGAGCCGAAGGAGTTCGACGACACCCCGAGCGGCTTCGGCCGGATCGCGTCCAGCATCGGCATCCAGGTGATGATGCAGCGCCTGCGCGACGCCGCCGACGACCAGACCTTCGGCGAGTACGCGGGCAAGGAGGGCGACATCGTCACCGGTGTCGTCCAGCAGGGCAACGACCCGAAGAACGTGCTGGTGGACATCGGCAAGCTGGAGGCCATCCTGCCGCCGCAGGAGCAGGTCCCGGGCGAGGACTACCGGCACGGCACCCGTCTCAAGTGCTACGTGGTGGCCGTGCGCCGCGGCGTGCGCGGCGCGTCGGTGACGCTCTCGCGCACCCACCCCAGCCTGGTGAAGAAGCTCTTCGCCCTGGAGGTGCCGGAGATCGCCGACGGCAGCGTCGAGATCGCCGCGATCGCCCGTGAGGCCGGTCACCGCACCAAGATCGCGGTGTGGTCGCGCCGGTCCGGGCTGAACGCCAAGGGCGCCTGCATCGGCCCGATGGGCAGCCGGGTGCGCGCGGTGATGGGCGAGCTGCACGGCGAGAAGATCGACATCGTCGACTGGTCCGAGGACCCGCGCGAGATGGTCGCCGCGGCGCTGTCCCCCGCACGGGTGACGAGCGTCGAGATCGTGGACCTCCAGCAGCGCTCCGCACGGGTGATCGTGCCGGACTACCAGCTGTCGCTGGCGATCGGCAAGGAGGGCCAGAACGCCCGCCTGGCCGCCCGCCTGACCGGCTGGCGGATCGACATCCGCCCGGACACCGAGGGGCAGTCCGACGACGGCGGCCGGGAGTCCTCGGCCGAGTAGTCGCGCCCCGGCGCCACCGTTCCACCGCCCCCCGCCGTTCCACCCCGGATCGGCGGGGCGGCGCCATGTCCCTTCGGAGGGGTAGACTTGCCTTCGTCTGGCCGGACGCACGTCCGAGCACGCCCGGAACGCACCTGCGTGGGCTGCCGCAAGCGCGCGGCCAAGCACCAGCTGTTGCGTGTCACGGCGGTCGAGGGCGTTTGCGTCCCCGATCCGCGTGGCGCGCTGCCGGGCCGGGGCGCGCACCTGCACCCCGATCCGGCCTGCCTCGACCTCGCGGTCCGCCGTCGGGCGTTCCCCCGGGCCTTCCGGCTCCAGGGCACACTCGACACCGAGCGGCTCCGCGAGTACATCGGGGAGCGGGCAGGCGACACCCCGGCGCCCTGAGCTTCCTCAGGCCTCTGGCGGGCACCTCCCCGTTACGGCCGCCGCTCCACGCGGCGGAGAACCACCGCACCAAGCACAGTGCGCGGGCAGCCGCACGCCGTGCCACCAGTCAGGTACCTCGCGATGTGGAAGTAGGTCGAGATTGCGATGAGCACTCGATGAGTACGCGATGAGTACGCGATGGGTACGCCCATGAAGTAGCGACGGTCCGGCGGACGAGACACCCCGGACTCATAGATCAGGAGTGAAGTGGCTAAGGTCCGGGTTTACGAACTCGCCAAGGAACTTGGTTTGGAGAGCAAGGCCGTGATGGCCAAGCTGACCGAGCTGGGTGAGTTCGTCCGTTCGGCGTCCTCGACCATCGAGGCGCCGGTCGTACGCAAGTTGACTGACGCGCTGGGAGTCGCCCCCACCGGTGGCGCTGCCAAGCCTGGCCCGCGGAAGCCCGCGGCGCCCCAGCCCGCCGGCGGTTCCGCCGCCGGTGCGGCCGCACCCAGGCCGGGTGCCCCGACCCCGGGTCCGCGCCCTGCCGCGACCCCGGGACCCCGTCCCACCCCCGCTGCCGCGGCGCCCGCCGCCCCGGCCGCACCCGCCCAGGCGGCCCCGGCCGCTCCGCGCCCGGCCGGCGCGCCGACCCCGGGCCCGCGCCCGGCGGCTCGCCCCGCCGCCGCGCCCGCGGCCCCGGCTGCTCCGGCGGCCGAGTTCTCCTCCCCGGCCCCGGCCGAGGAGACCCAGGCCCAGCGCCCGGCCGCGCAGGCCCAGCGCCCGGCCGGCCCCGCCGCCGGCAGTGGTGCCCGTCCGGGCCCGCGTCCGGCCGGCCCGCGCCCGGGCAACAACCCGTTCACCTCGGGCAGCGCGACCGGAATGGCCCGCCCCGGCGACCGCCGTCCGGCCGCGCCCGGTGCCCGTCCGGCCGCCGGTGCCCCTGGTGCCGGTGACCGTCCGCCGT
>NZ_JBEXYC010000034.1:0-37261 GCF_040630835.1 Kitasatospora sp. NPDC005751 | reverse complement strand
TCGTCCCGGTGGCGACCGTCCGCGTCCCGCCGGTGCCCCTGGTGCCGGTGACCGTCCGCGTCCCGGTGGCGACCGTCCGCGTCCCGCCGGTGCCCCTGGTGCCGGTG
Organism: Kitasatospora sp. NPDC005751; assembly: GCF_040630835.1. Classification (NCBI taxonomy): domain Bacteria; kingdom Bacillati; phylum Actinomycetota; class Actinomycetes; order Kitasatosporales; family Streptomycetaceae; genus Kitasatospora; species Kitasatospora sp. NPDC005751. The sequence continues at coordinate 37,154 of NZ_JBEXYC010000034.1, read as the reverse complement.
ACCGTCCGCGTCCCGGTGGCGACCGTCCGCGTCCCGCCGGTGCCCCCGGCGCCGGTGGCGCGCCGCGCCCCGGTGGCGCCCCGCGTCCCGACGGCATGCCCCGTCCGGCCGGTCCGCGCCCCGGTGGCCCGAGCCCGTCCGGCATGCCGCGTCCGAACCCCGGCATGATGCCGCAGCGTCCGGCTCCGGGCCCGCGTCCGGGCCCCGGCGGCCGTGGCCCCGGTGGCCCCGGCGGCCGTCCCGGTGGTCCGGGTGGCGCCGGTGGCGCCCGTCCGGGCTTCGCCGGTCGTCCGGCCGGTCCGGGCTCGCGCCCGACCGGTGGCTTCGGCGGCCCCCGTCCCGGTGGCGGTGCCCCCGGTGGCGGCGGCGGCTTCGGTCCGCGTCCCGGTGGCTTCGGCGGCCGTCCCGGCGGCCCGGGTGCCCGTGGTGGCACGCAGGGTGCCTTCGGCCGTGGCCCCGGTGGCCGTCCGGCCCGTGGTCGCAAGTCGAAGCGGGCGAAGCGCCAGGAGTACGAGGCCATGCAGGCCCCGTCCGTCGGCGGTGTGATGCTGCCCCGCGGCAACGGTCAGACCGTTCGCCTGTCCAGCGGTGCCTCGCTGATGGACTTCGCGGAGAAGATCAACGCCAACCCGGCCGCGCTCGTCTCCGTGATGTTCAACCTCGGTGAGATGGTCACCGCGACCCAGTCGGTCTCCGACGCGACCCTCGAGCTGCTGGCCGGCGAGATGGGTTTCATCCTGGAGATCGTCAGCCGCGACGACGAGGACCGCGAGCTGCTGGAGTCGTTCGACATCGACTTCGGTGCCAACGAGGGCGACGAGGACCAGCTGGCCCCGCGCCCGCCGGTCGTCACCGTCATGGGTCACGTCGACCACGGTAAGACCCGACTGCTGGACGCCATCCGCAAGTCGAACGTGGTGGCCGGCGAGGCGGGTGGCATCACCCAGCACATCGGTGCCTACCAGGTGGCCACGATCGTGAACGGCGAAGAGCGCCCGATCACCTTCCTGGACACCCCGGGTCACGAGGCGTTCTCCGCCATGCGTGCCCGTGGTGCCAAGTCCACCGACATCGCGATCCTGGTGGTCGCGGCCAACGACGGTGTCATGCCGCAGACGGTCGAGGCGTTGAACCACGCCAAGGCCGCGGGTGTGCCGATCGTGGTCGCGGTCAACAAGATCGACGTCGAGGGCGCCGACCCGACCAAGGTCCGCGGTCAGCTGACCGAGTTCGGTCTGGTGGCCGAGGAGTACGGCGGCGACACCATGTTCGTCGACATCTCCGCGCGCCAGGGCCTCAACATCGACCAGCTGCTGGAGGCCGTGGTCCTGACCGCGGACGCCTCGCTGGACCTGCGGGCCAACCCCGAGCAGGACGCGCAGGGTATCGCCATCGAGGCCCACCTCGACAAGGGCCGCGGCGCCATGGCGACCGTGCTCGTGCAGCGCGGTACCCTCCGCGTCGGCGACTCGATCGTGGTCGGCGACGCCTACGGCCGCGTCCGCGCGATGCTGGACGAGAACGGCAACAGCCTCGCCGAGGCCGGCCCGTCCCGCCCGGTGCTGCTCCTCGGTCTGACCTCGGTGCCCCGCGCCGGCGACAGCTTCATCGTCGTCGACGAGGACCGCACCGCGCGCCAGATCGCCGAGAAGCGCTCGGCCCGCGACCGCAACGCCGCGTTCGCGCAGCGCCGGGTCCGGGTGTCCCTGGAGGACCTCGACAAGGCCATCGCCGCGGGCGAGATCGAGCAGCTCAACCTCATCATCAAGGGTGACGTCTCCGGTTCGGTCGAGGCCCTCGAGGACGCCCTCGTCAAGCTGGACGTGGGCGAGGAGGTCGAGCTCCGCATCCTGCACCGCGGTGTGGGTGCGATCACCGAGTCCGACGTCAACCTGGCGATGGGTTCGGACGCCATCATCATCGGCTTCAACGTGCGCGCCGAAGGCCGTGCGCGCGCCGCGGCCGACAAGGAAGGCGTGGACGTCCGGTACTACTCGGTCATCTACCAGGCGATCGAGGAGATCGAGAACGCCCTCAAGGGCATGCTCAAGCCCGAGTACGAGGAGGTGCGCCTCGGCTCCGCGGAGATCCGCGAGGTGTTCCGTTCCTCCAAGTTCGGCAACATCGCGGGTGTCATCGTCCGCGAGGGCCTGCTGCGCCGCAACGCCAAGGCCCGCCTCATCCGCGACGGCAAGGTCGTGGCGGAGAGCCTCACCATCGAGGGTCTGCGTCGCTTCAAGGACGACGCGACCGAGGTCCGCGAGGGCTTCGAGGCCGGTGTGACCCTGGGGTCGTTCAACGACATCAAGGTCGAGGACATCGTCGAGACCTACGAGATGCGCGAGAAGCCGCGCGCGTAAGCGGGTGGTGTCCGGGGCCGGTCGACGGGTGGTATTTCCGTCGACCGGCCCCGGTCTCGCTGTGTAGGGTCCTGGGGTAGTCAGCGATGACGAGAAGCAGCCCGGTCCAGGGCTGCCCCCGAGGCCTCCAGGTCGGCGAGACCTGTCATACATGTTCGTGGGAACACTCACCTTCGACCTGCTGCTGGGCGACGTACATTCGCTCAAGGAGAAGCGTTCGATCGTGCGGCCCATCGTGGCCGAACTGCAGCGCAAGTACAGCGTGTGCGCTGCCGAGACCGGGAACCAGGATCTGCACCGCAGGGCCGAGATCGGCCTGGCGGTGGTGTCCGGCGAAGCCGGGTACGTCACCGAGATCCTGGACAGCTGTGAGCGGTTGGTCGCCGGCCGCCCCGAGGTAGAGCTGCTCTCCGCCAGGAGGCGCTACCACAACGACGACGACGAATGAGGTCTGCGGAACGGACCGGCGCGAGTCGCCGTTCTCACACAGATCAGGACCGAGAGCGCCCACAAGGCTGGGCGCGGGCCGGTACTTTGGGGCGTGGGCCCCGACGGGCAGGCAGTACGCCCGAGTTACCCGGCCCATTGCACGAGGAGGCAACGTGACCGACACCGCTAGGGCGCGCAAGCTCGCAGACCGCATCCAGGTGGTCGTGGCCGAGACCCTGCAACGCCGGATCAAGGACCCGCGACTGGGCTATGTGACCATCACCGACACCCGGGTCACCGGCGATCTGCGCGAGGCCACCGTCTTCTACACCGTCTTCGGTGACGAAGCCGAGCGCGAGGCCTCGGCCGCCGCGCTGGAGAGCGCCAAGGGAGTGATCCGCTCCGAGGTCGGCAAGATCGGGGTGCGTTTCACCCCGACGCTGACCTTCGTCGCGGACGCGCTGCCGGAGAACGCCCGGAACATCGACGACCTGCTCGACCGGGCCAGGGCCATCGACGCCGCGGTGCGCACCACCGCGGCGGGCGCGAAGTACGCCGGTGACGCGGACCCCTACAAGGTCCCGGCGTCCGAGCGTGACGACGAGGACGAGTAGTCATGGCAGGTGAGCCGGCGTCGACCGGTTCGACGGCCGGAGCAGTCGCGGGGGCGTCCTCCACCACCACGGTGGAGGGTGCCCTCGCGGTGCTTCCGGGGCCGCGCGCCGAGGCGCCCGGCTTCGAGCTGGTCTGGCAGCAGGTGGTCGCGGAGATCGGGCGCGCCCGGTCGATCGACCTCATCTGCCACATCTGCCCGGACGGCGACGCGCTCGGCTCGGCCCTGGCGGCCGCGCTGGCCCTGCGCGGGCTGGGCCACGAGGTCCGGGTCTCCTTCGGGGACGACCCGCAGATCGTGCCCGAGTCGCTGGCCTTCCTGCCCGGCCAGGAGCTGATCGTGCCCGCCTCCGAGGTGCCCGCCGTCCCGGAGCTGGTGCTCTGCTTCGACGTGGCCGCCGAGAGCCGGCTGGGCCTGCTGCACGAGAAGGCCTTCGCCGCGCCGGTGCTGGTGGTCATCGACCACCACGCCTCCAACCCCGGCTTCGGCACCCACCAGCTGATCGACCCGAGCGCGCCGGCCACCGCCGTCCTGGTGGACGAGCTGCTGCGCCGGCTCGGCGTCGAGCTGGACCAGTCCCTGGCCACCTGCCTCTACACCGGTGTCGCCACCGACACCGGCTCGTTCAAGTACCGGGCCACCACGCCCGCCACCCACGAACTCGCCGGGCGGCTGCTGGCCACCGGCATCCGGCACGACCTGATCTCCCGGCAGCTGTGGGACACCTCGTCCTTCGGCTACCTCAAGGTGCTCGCGGCCGCGCTCGACCGGGCCGTCTACGAGCCGGACGCGGCCGGCGGCCTGGGCCTGGTGTGGACCTGGGTGCCCTACCAGGACCTTGCGCTGTTCAGCGTCACCGTCGAGGAGATCGAGGGCCTGATCGACATCCTGCGCCGCCCGGCCGAGGCCGAGGTCGCGCTGGTGCTCAAGCAGGACCCGGACGGCACGCTGCGGGGCTCCTCGCGCTCCAAGGGCGCGGTGGACGTCGCGGCGGCCTGCGCCGGGCTCGGCGGCGGCGGGCACACCTTCGCGGCCGGATTCTCCACCCGCGAGCCCGTGGCCGACGCGGTGGAGCGGTTCCGGGGCGCGCTGCGGCCCGTCAGCTGACCACTTCCAGAGAAGCCTCCAGAGAAAAGAACAGATGAAGCGCAAGGGAACCGGCCCGGACGGCCTGGTCATCGTCGACAAGCCGGAGGGCATCACCTCGCACGGGGTGGTCGCCAAACTGCGGTGGCTGGCCGGGACGCGGAAGGTCGGCCACGCCGGCACGCTGGACCCGATGGCCACCGGCGTGCTGGTCATCGGCATCGAGCGGGCCACCCGGCTGCTCGGCCACCTGATGCTGACCGCCAAGACCTACGAGGCGACCGTCCGGCTCGGCCAGACCACCGTCACCGACGACCGGGAGGGCGAGGTCACCGCGTCCGTGCCGGCCGACGGCGTGCGCCGGGAGGACATCGACGCCGGGATCGCCGCCCTCACCGGCGAGATCATGCAGGTGCCGTCCAAGGTCAGCGCGATCAAGATCGACGGCAAGCGCTCCTACGCGCGGGTGCGCGAGGGCGAGGACTTCGAGCTCGCGGCCCGGCCGACCACCATCCACTCCTTCACCGTCCACGAGCAGCGGGCCGCCGTCGCCGAGGACGGCACCCCGGTGATCGACCTCGACGTGACGGTGGAGTGCGCCTCCGGCACCTACATCCGGGCGCTGGCCCGCGACCTCGGCGCCGGCCTCGGCGTCGGCGGCCACCTCACCGCGCTGCGGCGCACCCGGGTGGGCCCCTACGGCGTGGAGTCGGCCCGGACCCTGGAGCAGCTGGAGGAGGCGGTGACCGGTGACGCCGGCGCTCCGCTGGAGGTGCTGCCGATCGGCGACGCCGCCGCGGCCGCCTTCCCGCGCTGGGACCTCGACGCCGAGCAGGCCAAGGTGCTGTCGCACGGCGCCCGGCTGAAGGCGCCCGGGATGGGCGTGGCCGGTCCGATCGCGGTCTACGGGCCGGACGGGCGGTTCCTCGCGCTGGTGGAGGAGCACGGCGGTCAGGCGAAGCCGGTGGCCGTCTTCGTCGGCTGACGCCGGGAGGTCCGGGCCGCGTGCCGGTCGAGCCCCCCGCCGCCCCCGTCCGGGGCGGCGGGGGGCTCTCGGCGTTCCGCGCGGGCACCTGGCGGAGCGGGGCCGGCGAGGTTCACCCGCACGGGGGAGCGCGCGAGGTGAACCCCGGTGGTGAGCGGCGCGGGTGCGGTCGGGCCTGCCCGGCACCGGGCAGGCTCCCGGGCGGCGAGCAGGTCGCCGCGACGCGTCCGCCTCCCGGGCCGCTCGGCCCTGCCGGGAGGGCTGCACGCATGCCGGGAGCACTGGACGGCGACGGGGTGGCGGACGATCCGGGGCGCTACCTGCTGCGGATCCGCGACCTCGACGGACGACTGCGCGGGCTGGGGTTCGTCGCGGACCCGCAGGGGACCGTCCTCACCGCGCACGAGAGCGTCGCGGACCTCGACCGGATCGTCCTGCACACCCCGGGCGGCCAGACCAGGGTGCTGGGCCCGGACAGCGTCCTGCCGCTGCCCGGGCACGGCCTGGCCCTGCTGCGGACCGACGGCGTCGGCGGGCTGCCGGTGCCCCCGCTGCCGATCGCGGCGCCGGGCGCGGTGGCCGCCGGGCGGGAGGTGCTGCTGCCCGCGTTCACCGGCGAGGGGGAGCGGACGGTCGCCCTGCGCTGCGGCGTGCTGGGCGTCACCGGCGCGGTCTACGCCCGGCCCGACCGCTTCCACCTGCTGGGCGGGGTGCTGCTGCTGGACGTGCCGGTCGTCACGGGTACCGGGCCGGTGCCCGCCGGGGCGCCGGTGCTGGACGCCCGCAGCGGCGCCGTGATCGGCGTCGCCGCTCCGGCGCTGCGGGCCCCGGAGCAGGGCGGCGCGCTGACCGCCGCCCCGGCGAACGGCAGCGGGTCGGGCGAGGGCGCGCCGGCGCTGGCCGAGGCGCTGGCGCGCAACGCCGCCGGTGTCCCCGCGTACGGATCGGCGCTGAACCTGGCGGGGGTGCTGCGGCTGGCCGCCGCCCAGGTGGCGGCCGCCGGGGCCGGTCCCGGCCGGGTGGCCGCCCTGGCCGCCGACCGGGTCGACCGCCCGGACGGCCTGGCCGGGGACGACCCGCGGGCGACGGTCACCGCGCTGGTCGGCGCCCCCGGCTCCGGCCGGACCACCGAGCTCGCGGCCCTCGCCGTCCGGCGCGGCGGCGAGGACCGGGCGCTTCCCACGCTCTGGCTGCGCGGCGCCGACCTGCGTGCCGAGGACGCCTCGCTCGCCGCGGCGGTGCGGCGGGCGCTGGCCTTGGCGGCGGCCGGCCTCGGCACCCGGCCGCCGCCCGGGCCGGACGCCGTGGCCGCCCTCTGCGCGGCCGCGCGGCGGCCGCTGCTGATCGTGCTGGACGGCCCCGAGGAGGCGCCCGTCCCGCTCGACCGGGCCTGGCGGCGGGCGGCCGGGGAGTGGCTGACGGCGGTCGGGGCCCGGCTGCTCACCGCCTGCGGGGACGAGGCCTGGGAGCTGCTGGCGGGCCTCGACGACGACCGCGCGGCGGCCGGGCCCGGTACGGCGCCGGCGGGGTGTCCGCGGCACGGCGGGGACGGCCCGCCGTGGGACCGGGAGCCGTGGGCCGGTGACGAGTTACCGGCGGGCGGCACCACGGCCGGGCCGGCCGGGGCCGACTGCCGCTGCGCGGGGGCGGCCGGGAGCTTCGCCGTCCACCGGCTCGGCCCGCTCCCGGCCGAGGCCGCCGACCGGGTGCGCCGCCGCTACGGGCTGCCGCCGGACTGGACGTCGGCCGCGGACGCCCGCCACCCGCTCGCCGTCCGGCTGGCCGGGGAGCTGTGGGCGCAGGGGCTGCGGGGGGAGCCGGTGGGCCGCGGCGAGCTGTTCGCGGCCCACCTGGACCTCTGCTGCCTGCGGGTGGCCCAGCGGATCGCCGCCGACGGGCGGCCCCGGCGCCCGGGCGCCCACCGGCGGGGTGCCGGGCGGCCGGCGGGTCCGTCGCCCGGCCGGGTGCGCAGGCTGGCCGCCGCGGTGGCCGGGCGGGTGCACGAGGCGGCCCGGCGGATGCTCGGCGCGGAGCAGGGCGGGCTCGGCCGGGCCGCCTTCGAGGAGCTCTTCCCACCCGGCAACTGGGCGGCCGCGGTGCTGGCGGAGGGCCTGTTCGTGCCCGCGGGCCCGGGCTTCCGGCTCGCCCACGGCGAGTTCTCCGACTGGCTCCAGGGCCTGCACCTGGACCTGGACGCGGCGCTGCGGCTGCTCCTCGGCGAGGCCGAGGACACCCCGCCGCCGGGGGAGGCCCGTACGGTGCCCCGGCACCGCGTCGCCCCGGTGGCGTCCGCGCTCGGGCGGCTGGCCGAGACCTGGGGCGCCACCGCGCTGGACCCGTGGCTGCATCGGCTCTGGCGGGCGCTGGACCTGCGCCCGCCGGGCAGCGAACCCGGCTGGTGGGCCGGCCGGTTGCTCGCCGCCGGGCTGGCCGCCAGCCCCGATCTCGACGAACACCGGGCGCTGCTCGCCCAGTTGGCCGGCCGGATCGCCGAGGTGGCACCGGCGGCCGGCGGGTTCGAGCGGCTCCCGGCGGCCGGTCTGGGCCGCTTCGGTCCGCGCTTCTGGACCGGTCTGGGCCTGCCGGTCGAGAGCGAACTGGCACTCCTGCGCCGACTGGTCACCGCCGACGGACCGGCGCGGCCGTTCCTCGCCGCCACGGCCGAGCGGCTGCGCGCCGACCCGGCCCGGGTGATGCCGCTGCTCTGCGCCTGGTTCGACGACCCGCGCGGGCTGCCCGGCCGCCCCGGCACCACCGTCGCCGATCTCGCCCACGACCTGCTGTACCGCCACCGCGCGCTGGCCCTGGACGACCTGACGGAGGCGCTGGCCGACGCGGCGCACCCCCGGGCGGACGCGCTGCTCACCGTGCTCGCCGGTGAGGAGCCGTCGGCGCTCTGCCGCGCCGTGGACCGCTGGAGCCACGACCGGCGGCCCGAGCGGCACGTCGCCGCCGCCGTGCACGCGCTGCGCGCCGCGCCGTACGCGCGCGGGGCCGGACCGGAGTTGCTGCGGTTCGCCGCACTGGCACTGCTCGCCCGCGAGGAGGAGCCGTGCCTGCACGGCGCCGCGCTGGCGCTGCTGGTGCGCGACCCGCGGGCCCGGGCCCGGCACCTCCCGGCCGCGCTGGCGGCGTACCGGCACGGCGAGGACCGCTTCCTGACCGCCCGGGCGCTGGCCCCGGCGCTGGAGAGCGACCCCGAGCCCGTCCTGGCCGCTTTCGCGCAGCGGCTGGCGGCCCCCGGCGCGGCCGTCGCCGAGACGCTGCGGGTGCTGGCCGACGCCCGGACGCCGCAGGCCACCCGGCGCGGCGCCGAACTGGCGGCCCGGCTGCTGCGGGAGCGCCCGGCGCTGGCGGGCGCGGTCGCCGTCGACTACCTGGGCCGCCGGCTGACGCGCGGCGCCGCCGGGGGACCGGCCGCCCGGCTGGAGCTGCGGGTGCTGCTCGGCAGCGCCCTGGCGGCCGGTCCGGTGGCGGTGCGGCGGCCGTTCGCCCAGGTGCTGGCGGTCCCGGTGGCCGATGCCGAGGCCGACGCCCTGCGCTGCGAACTCCTGGACACCCTGCTGGCCACCGAGGGCGACCAGGAGGTGCTCGCCGCCGTCGTGGAGCGGCTGGCCGAGCACTGCGCGGCCGAGCGCCCGGCGCGGGCCCGGACGGTGCTGGCCCGCGCCGCGGCCGGGCTCACGGACGCGGACGAGCTGCTGGCCCGCTGCGCGGGCCGTTCGGCGGCGTTCGCGCTGCTGCTGGCCCGGTGGCCCGAGGGCGAGGCCCCGGCCCGGCCCGCCGACCCCCGGTCGGCCCGGCTGCGGGAGCCGGCGGCGGCCGGGCGCGACCCGCGGGAGGCCGCCGAGGCCGGGCGGGAGGCGGACCGGGCGACCCCGCGGGAGCCGGTTCCCACCCCGGTGTCCGGGACCGGACAGCCGGCGGTGCGCCCAACCCGCCTTCCGGTGCCGAAGCAGGGGCGGGCGCATGGCACGCTATAGGGGTTCGGGTTTGAGCGTTTGAGCGTACAGAAGGTACGCGCCGTAGGGAACAAGGAGCGGTCAGGGTGCAGCGCTGGCGTGGCCTGGAGGAGATCCCCGGGGACTGGGGACGCAGCGTCGTCACCATCGGGTCGTTCGACGGTGTGCACCGCGGGCACCAGCTGATCATCAACCGGGCGGTCGAGCGCGCCCGTGAGCTCGGCGTCCGCTCGGTCGTGGTCACCTTCGACCCGCACCCGAGCGAGGTGGTCCGCCCGGGCAGCCACCCGCCGCTGCTCGCCCCGCAGCCGCGCCGCGCGGAGCTGATCGAGGCGCTCGGGGTGGACGCCGTCCTGGTGCTGCCGTTCACCTCCGAGTTCTCCCAGGAGTCCCCGGAGACCTTCGTCCGGCAGGTGCTGGTGGACGCGCTGGGCGCGCGGCTGGTCATCGAGGGGCCGAACTTCCGCTTCGGGCACCGCGCGGCGGGCGACGTCGCGCTGCTGGCCGAGCTGGGCCGGGCCGCCGACTTCGACGTCGAGGTGGTCGACCTCCAGGTGCGCGGGGCGGCCGGGGACGGCGAGCCGTTCTCCTCCACCCTCATCCGGCGGCTGGTCGCGGCCGGTGACATGGCCGGCGCGGGCGAGGTGCTGGGCCGCCCGCACCGGGTCGAGGGCGTGGTGGTGCGCGGCGCCCAGCGCGGCCGCGAGCTGGGCTTCCCGACGGCCAACGTGGACACGGTGCCGCACAGCGCGATCCCGGCCGACGGCGTCTACGCGGGCTGGCTGACGGCGGACGGCGAGCTGATGCCGGCCGCGATCTCGGTCGGCACCAACCCGACCTTCGACGGTACGGCCCGCACCGTGGAGGCGTACGCCATCGACCGGGTCGGCCTGGACCTGTACGGGCTGCACGTCGCGGTCGACTTCCTCGCCTACCTGCGCGGGATGGAGAAGTTCGACTCGATCGACGCGCTGCTGGACCGGATGGCCGACGACGTGAAGCAGGCCCGCGAGCTCACCGACGGGGGCTGACCGGACCGGTCGCGGATGCCGAAGGGCCCGCCGGCCGTCCACGGATCCGCTGGATCCGTGGACGGCCCGGCGGGCCCTTTCGGTTCGCTACGGCTGCGGCTGCTGCGGGTAGCCGTACCCGGCGGGGGGCGGCGGCTGCGCGCCCGGCTGGGGCTGCGGGTAGCCGTACCCGCCGGCCGGCGGCTGGGGCTGCTGCTGCCAGTCCTGCGGGGGCTGCTGGGCACCCGGTTGGGCCTGCGGGTACCCGTAGCCGGGCGGGGGCGGCGGGGCCTGCCCCGGCTGCGGGGCCCACGGCGCGCCGGGCGCGGGCCCGCCGGCCGGGTAGCCGCCCTGGCCCGGCTGCGGGTACGGCTGCTGCTGGGCCTGCTGCGGGTAGGGCTGCTGCGGGTCGGCGTACGGCTGCGGCTGGCCCGGGTAGGGGGCGGTGGGCTGCGGGGGCTGGTGGGCCTGCTGCTGCCAGCCGGACTGCTGGGCGGCGGCCTGCTGGGCGCGGACGATGTCCTCGCCGACCAGGGTGGCGAGTTCGAAGTACGCCTCGCGGACCTTGGGCCGCATCATGTCGAGGTTGACCTCGGCGCCCGCCGCCAGGCTCTCGTCGAACGGCACCACGATGACGCCGCGGCAGCGGGTCTGGAAGTGCGCGACGATGTCCTCGACCTTGATCATCTTGCTGGTCTCGCGAACCCCGGAGACCACCGTGATGCTGCGCTGCACCAGGTCGGCGTAGCCGTGCGCGGAGAGCCAGTCCAGCGTGGTCGACGCGGAGGAGGCGCCGTCCACGCTCGGCGTGGAGACGATGATCAGCTGGTCGGCGAGGTCCAGCACCCCGCGCATCGCGCTGTACAGCAGGCCGGTGCCGGAGTCGGTCAGGATGATCGGGTACTGGCGGCCTAGCACGTCGATGACCTGGCGGTAGTCCGAGTCGTTGAAGGTGGTCGAGACGGCCGGGTCGACGTCGTTCGCCAGGATCTCCAGGCCCGAGTGCAGGTCCTGGGAGGTGAACTGACGGATGTCCATGTAGCTGCGCAGGTGCGGGATGGCCGTCACCAGGTCGCGGATGGTCGCGCCGGTCTGGCGCTTGACCCGGCGGCCGAGGGTGCCGGCGTCCGGGTTGGCGTCGATCGCGATCACCTTGTCCTGGCGCTCGCTGGCCAGGGTCGCGCCGAGCGCGGTGGTGGTCGTGGTCTTGCCGACGCCGCCCTTGAGGCTGATCACCGCGATCCGGTAGCAGCTCATCACCGGCGTCCGGATGACCTCCAGCTTGCGGCCGCGCTCGGCCGCGGCGGCCTTGCCGCCGAACTGGAAGCGCGGCTGCTGGCGCTGCTGCTTCGGCTGGTTGCGCAGCAGCCGGTCCGAGGAGAGCTCGACGGCGGCCGTGTAGCCGAGCGGTGCGCCGTGCGAGACCTGCTGCGGGGCGGCGGACTGCTGGAACGCGGCGGGTGCCTGCGGGACCCCGGACTGCTGCTGCCACGGCTGGGCGGGGCCCGGCTGCTGGGGCTGGGGCTGGGGCTGCTGGGGCTGGGCCTGCTGCTGCGGCGGCTGCTGGTACGGGGTCGGCTGCGGCCAGCCGCCCTGGCGGGGGTCGACCGGCGGTGCCTGCGGGCCGGGCGCCTGCTGGGCGGCCGCCCAGGCGCCGGCCTGCTGCTCCTGGGGGTCGGCCGGCTGCTGCGGCGGCGCCGGCTGCGGCCACGGCTGGGCCTGCTGCGGCGGCTCCGGGTAGGGCTGCGGCTGGGCGTACGGCTGCGGGTCCGCGTAGGGCTGGGGCTGGGCCTGCTGCGGCGCCTGCTGCTGGGGCTCGGCGTAGGCCGGCGGCTGGGCCTGCTGCGGCGGCCCGGGGTAGGGCTGCGGCTGGGTGTAAGGCTGCTGCGGCGGGGGCACGGCCGGGCCGGGCTGCTGGTGCGCGGCCACGTCGGCCGGCGGCCACGGCTGGGCCGCCGCGGCCTGCGGCTGTTCGGGGGCGGGGCCCGGTGTCGGGGCGGGCGCGGGCCCACCGGCGGTGGGCGCGGCGAACGGGACGTGCTGCGCCTCGACATGGGTGGCCGGCACGGGGACCGGCGGGGTCGTCTCCGGGGCGGTCGCGACGGCCGGGGCGGGCTCGGTGGCCGGGACGGGCGCAGGCGCGGGCACCGGAGCCGGTGCGGCGACCGGCGCCGCCGCCGGACCGTCCGCGGCCGGGGGAACGGCCGGTGCGACGAACGATTCGGCCGCGGGCACGGGCGCGGGCGCGGGGACCGGTGCCACGACGGGTGCCGGTGCCGGTGCCGGCGCCGGCGCGGCCGGGCCGCCGCCCGCCGCCGGAGCGCCCGCCCCGTCCGGTGCTCCGCCTGCCTGGACGGGTGCCGGACCGGCGCCCGGACCAGGGCCCGGACCGGCGGCCGGAGCCGCCGCGGAGTCCGTCTGCACGTACCAGGACGGGGGAGTGTAGTCGGGCGCGTCGGACCAGTCGTCGTCGTCCTCCGCCGCGTTGTCGCCGACGTAGACGCCGTCCCGATCGCTGCTCACCTAGGGCTCCCTCGTGTTCGCCGCCGCTCGTCGCGGTGCCGTTGCCGCATCAAAGACTAGGCCGTGCACCACCCCCCGTTGAAGGCGGAGTCTCATCTCGCCCGGGGCGCGATCGGGTCCCGGCAGGTCAGTCCATGCGTCGTGCCCCGCCCAGGACCTGCTGCTCGGCCTGCCCGGCGACGGTCCGTACGTACTGGCGGCGCATCCGGGTCGTCCAGAGCGTCATGTCGTCCCCGAGGGTGGGCAGCGCGGCGATGTCCTGCGGGCCGAGCGAGAGCACCCGGCCGATCAGCTCGGCCTCCTGCGGCGAGACCCGCTGCACGCCGACCAGGTCGGCGGCGTTCAGCACCCGGGCCGCGTTCGGGCCCAGGTAGGGCAGCAGGGTCAGGGTGGTCTGCCAGGGCGCGGCGGAGAGCCGGCTGCGCGGCGGGCGGGCGCCGAGGTCGCGCACCACGAGCACCGGCGAGGTCACCGAGGCACCCTGCGGGCCGAGTCGGCCGACCTGGTGGACGGTCACGCACGGCTGGCCGCCGCCCGCGGCCTGCGCCATCGGTCCCCACAGCTGCCCGCGCGCGGTCTCGACGGCGATCCGGGCGCCGGTGGCGGCCGCCCGCAACGCGATGACCTGGGCCGTCCAGACGCCGCCGACTAGGACCAGGTCGTAGGCGCTGGGCCGGAAGAGGCCGAGCACGGCGGGCTGCTTCTGGACGTCCTCGCCGATCAGCACGCCGTCGTCGCCGACCGGGAAGGAGAGCGCGCCGAGGTCCTCGGTGGTCAGCACGTGTTTCTCGCGGCGCGGGCCGCGTAGTCCGAAGCCGGGCAGGATCCGCGGCCGGACCCGGGGCTGCTCGGTGGAACCGGGCTGCGGGCCGGGCGTCGGGTAGGTCTGGTACGCCATCAGGAAGCACCTCCCAGGGGCAGGGTGGCGAGCATGCCGGGGGCCTGCTCCAGGTCGAGTCGGGCGAGGCCGAGGCCGGTGCTCTGCGCCCGGGCCTCCACCAGTCGTCCGACCTGGACGACCTCGCTCTCGCTGCGCCCGGTGACCCGGACGTGGCCGCTGATCGCCACCGAACCGCCGGTGCCGTGACCGGCGGTCAGGCTGAAGGTGCTGGCCAAAGCGGGCGAGCCGGTGATCAGGTTGACGAGGTCCGGCGCGGCGATCCGGCCGGGGGCGCCGCCGGGGCGGCTGAGCTGCGGCCACCGGGAGATCCAGTAGGTGCTGTGCCAGCGGTCGTCGATCCGCCAGAAGCGGTTGCTCTCCTGGGTGCGGCGGCCGCTGCCGCCACCGCTGCCGGTCCCCTGGCGGCCGGCCACGGCGAGCGGGTTGGCGCAGGTGGAGATGGCCAGTGCGGCGATCAGCTCGCGCTCGTCCAGCACGGTGGCGTTGAACCCGGCGCTGTTGAGCCGCCCGGCGAGTTGGTCGGTGACCCGCTGCAGGGCCTTGCGGGCGCCCTCCTCGCCGCCGCCGCGGGCGCGGACGGCGGTGGCCGCGCGCTCCGGGTCGAGCTTGAGCGCCACCCAGGTCAGCCGCAGGCCGGGGGTGGCGGTGCCGTCGGGCAGCTCCTGGTAGGCGCGGGCGGCCAGCGACTGCTCGGGCAGGTGCGGGGCCGGCGCCGGCTGGGTGTGCTGGACGATCTGGACCGACTCCAGCGTGATGTCGTCCACCCGCAGTGCCGAGCAGATCACGTCCAGCGGCAGCGGCAGCGCGGTGCGCACCGGCCGCAGCGGCTGGTCCTTGGCCTGGACGAGCAGCACCGAGCTGAGGAAGGTGCCGTCGCCGACCATGCCGGTCTCCCGGCGCATCGGCCGGCCGCCGAAGTCGGTCTCGGTGGCGTGGGTGCAGGTGCGCAGGGCGGGTTCCAGCTCCAGCGCGGGGGCGATGGCCGGGTCGGTGCCGACCGGCGGGACGTTCGTCCGGGCCTGCTTGCGACGGGCCTTCAGGGCGGCGCGCACCCGCAGCGCCTCGGGGATGGTGCGTCCGCGCAGCGGGATGACCGCGAGGACGACCAGCGCCAGGGCGACGGCGCCGAAGCCGCCGGCCACCGGCTTGCTGATCGTCCAGCCGACCACCACGAGTGCCACCGCGACCTCGACCAGCACGAGTTGCTGGAGCCTCAGCCGGCCGCCGAGCAGCCCGGGCCTGGGGTGGACGCGGACCGGTACGGGGGCCGTCGGCCCGACGGCGGCCGCGGGTTCGGCGACCTGGCCCCGTTCGGGCTGGGCCCGTCGGCCGGAGCGGCGCGATCCCCTGCCCTCGTCGGTGCTGCGGCGCCCTGGAGCGGTCTGGCTTGGCATCCCCCGAGTGACCCTCTCTGAATCAGTTGTCGCGGCCCGGTTGGCCGGTTCGCGAACCGTACCCGTACCGTACTCACCGTCTGCTGCCGCATCGTAGAGGGTTCGAAGCCGCTCTCGCCCGGCGGGTGCGGACCACGGGGTATGTCGGTCAGACAGGGGAGACGACGAGCATGGCATCACGCCGGGACGAGCTGAACGCCTACACCTTCGCGCGGAAGCGAACGGTCGGCGCGTTCCTGCTGCCCAACGGGGGCGGCAGCGACGAGGACGCGCCGCGGCCGGTGAAGGCGATCCTGCCGAGCGTCATCGTGGGCGCTCTGGTGGTCGGCGCGTTCGGGGTCTGGGGGGTGTTCAAGCCGAGCGCCCCGGTGGGCTGGGACAGCGGCAAGAACATCGTGCAGGGCAAGAAGAGCACCACCCGGTACGTGGTGCTGACCGATCCGGACGGCAAGACCAAGCGGCTGCACCAGGTGCTGAACATGTCCTCGGCGCGGCTGGTGCTGCCGGTGGACGCGAAGGTGGTGGTGGTCGCCGACGAGGTGCTCGACAAGTACCCGAGCCACGGCCCGACCATCGGCATCCCGAACGCGCCGGACCGGCTGCCGACCAAGGAGAACGCGAGCAAGCCGATGAAGTGGTCGGTCTGCGACAGTCCCGGTCCGGACGACAAGCAGGAGACGGCCAATCAGGCGCTGTTCCTCGCGGGCGGTGCCGACGCCAGGACGCTGGCCGCCAAGGACCGGGTGCTGGACACCGACCAGGCGCTGCTGGTGAAGGAGATCGACGACCAGCAGGTCGCCGCGCAGCCCGGCCCGGGCCAGCCGCCGATCGACCAGAGCAAGTTGAACCTCTACCTGATCGACTCGCAGGGCCGCAAGCACGCCATCGGGGGGACGCAGACCTCCGAGAGCGACAAGAAGCAGCTGATGGCGGCGATCTTCGGGGCGAGCGCGAAGCCGCAGCCGGTGAAGAGGGAGTGGATGGACACCCTGGTCACCGGCTCGGTGATCCAGTTCCCCAAGATCGACGGGCTGGTCCCGGACGTCAAGGGCCCCAACTCCTCGGTGGCGCTGCAGAAGCCGGAGGACCGCAAGATCGGCCGGCTGGTCCGGTACGGCGACCGGAACTTCGTGGTGGGCAAGGACCAGCTGTTCGTGGTCACCCAGCTCCAGGCCGAGCTGATCCGGCAGAACCCCGCGTGGCAGGGGCTCTACAACCAGGACGCCGACCGGACGCCGCGGATCGACGAGCTGATGCCGGCCGACTACGCCGCCTTCAACTCCAGCACCCCGCTGAAGGACGCCGACGACTGGCCGACCAGGACGGGGGCGCCGGCCAACAACTGGCAGGCGGCGAAGGACGCGAAGCCGGTGATCTGCAGCACGTTCGACGGGATGGCCGAGGACGGCAAGACGCCGCGGCGCAGTGTCTGGGCCGGCCCGGACTTCCCGGCGAAGCACAGCAGCGGCGTCGGTTCGGCCTATGTGACCCCCGGTCAGGGACTCTTCTACCGTGCGCTGGACGGCGGTGCGGGCGGCTCCGGCAGCGACTACCTGATCACCGAGACCGGGCTGCGCTACGCCGTCCCCGCCAACACCACCGGCGGCAAGGGGGCGCAGGCCGCGCCGTCCGCCCAGCCGGGCAAGCCGGTCCCGACCGTCACCGCGACCCCGACCGTCCAGCCCGCTGACCCGGCCGCCGGGCAGCCGGGTCAGCAGCAGGACGAGGCCGGCGGCAACCAGGCCCGGCTCGGCTACCAGGGCCTGCAGCCGGTGCCGGTGCCGCTGGCCTGGTCGGCCCTGGTGCCCTCCGGTCCGGCGCTGAACGCGAAGACCGCGGCCCAGCAGCAGAACGCCTGACCGGCCCGTTCCGGCAACGGAATTGGCCCCAGTGTCATGGTCTGGTAACTAGCGGTTCCCCGGTGTTGGGCGAGTTGCGTGTGCCGACTACAGTGCTGCTGGACATCACACCGGTGATGCGGCGGACCGGCCGGGAACGGCGGTCCGGACACAATGTCTGTCTCATGGGGGACGGTAGAGCATGGGTCAGTTCAAGACGACCGCTCAGGAGATGCTGGCTTTCGCCAAGCACATGGACGAGGTCATCGGCCAGATCGAGGGCGAGATTCGCAAGCTCGACAGCCTGGTGGGTTCGATCGCCGGCGGTTGGCAGGGTCAGGCGGCCACGGCCTACAAGACCCTTCAGGGCCAGTTCAACGAGGACGCGGTCGAGCTCAACAAGTCGCTGAAGGCGATCAAGAGCGCGATCGAGATCACGACCAAGCAGTACTCGGCGACCGACGCGGACCAGCAGGCGGCGTTCGGCGCCGGCAAGATCTGATCCCCTCTCTGCCAGGTCATTCACCGGCGGCCCCTGGTGAGGGAGCGCGTCGGTTCCTCGACAAGGAGACATCGTGTCCGACCACATTCTCGTCAACTTCGAAACTGTCCGGAACGCCGGCAGCGAGGTTCGCGCCACCGCCAACCGCATCAACTCCCAGCTTGAGGAGCTGAAGGCGGGCGTGACCAAGATCGCCTCCAGCTGGGAGGGTGCCGCTCAGCAGGGCTACCAGGCCCACCAGGCGAAGTGGGACTCCCGCGCCAGCCACCTGCAGCAGGTGCTGTCCCAGATCGCCGGCTCGCTGGACAAGGCGGCCGAGAGCTACAACAGCACCGAGAACAACAACGCCAAGCTCTGGGGCTGACGGATCCCGCCCCCGGTCGTGGGGGCGATCGATTCCGCCGAAGGGGCGGGTGCCCGGTCCGGGCACCCGCCCCTGGCGCGCAACACGGGTGGACGACAAGAGGGGTGGCAGGGTGTCCGTAGTCAGGTACCGGAAGGTGGCCGCGACGGTGGCCGCGCTCGCGGTGCTCGGCGGTCCGCTGGCCGCCCCGGCCCACGCGGACGGGCCCGGCATCGCCGCCGCCGGTGACTGCGCCAAGGACGCCCAGAACGTGCAGGCCGTGCCGTGGTCGTTGCAGCGCATGGTGCTCGACGAGCTCTGGCAGGGCGGCACCGTCACCGGTGCGGGGGTGACCGTCGCGGTCATCGACACCGGGGTCAACGACCAGAACCCCCAGCTGGCCAACCGGGTGGTCGACGGCGGCTCGCTGTTGAAGGACAAGGACAAGAAGAAGGTCGAGGGCACCGGCAAGGACGACCTCGTCGGCCACGGCACCAAGGTCGCGGGCATCATCGCGGCCGGCCACTACGACCAGACCGGCTTCGTCGGCATCGCCCCGGACGCCGGCATCCTGTCGATCCGGCAGAACGACGCCGAGGGCAACGGTGACGTCTACACCCTGGTCGAGGCGATCTACATCGCGATCCAGCGGGGCGTCAAGGTCATCAACATCTCGCAGGACGTGCGCGGCGCCGGCAACGCCGACTTCGGCGGCTACGCGGAGCTGAAGGCCGCCGTCGAGGCCGCCGAGGCCAAGGACATCGTGGTGGTCGCCTCCTCCGGCAACGACGGCAAGGAGGGCGACACCTATCCCGCCGCGTTCCCGACCGTGCTCGCCGTCGGAGCCTCCGACCGC
Source organism: Kitasatospora sp. NPDC005751 (assembly GCF_040630835.1). NCBI lineage: Bacteria > Bacillati > Actinomycetota > Actinomycetes > Kitasatosporales > Streptomycetaceae > Kitasatospora > Kitasatospora sp. NPDC005751. The sequence continues at coordinate 18,352 of NZ_JBEXYC010000034.1, read as the reverse complement.
AACAACGAGCGTGCCCCGTTCTCCCAGTACGGCGACTTCGTGGACGTCGTCGCGCCCGGCGTCGACATGCTCTCCACCGTCCCCCGGGGCGGCCAGTGCGTGGACAACGGCACCAGCTTCGCCGCGCCCTACGTCGCCGGCCTGGCCGCGCTGCTGCTCGGCGCCCACCCCAAGTGGAAGCCGGCGCAGGTGCGCGCCCGGATCGAGCAGACCGCGCAGCGCACCGGGCACGAGGCGAACGCGTACATCGGCTGGGGCGTGGTGGACCCGGTGAAGGCCGTCACCAAGGCACCCGAGGACCCGCCGTACAAGGCGAAGCCGGACGAGCCCGTCCAGCTGGCCGCCGCCCCGATCGTGCCGCAGCCGCTCGGCCTCGGCGAGACCCAGGCCGACCGCGACGGCCGCACCGCGACCTACGTCCTGGGCGTCGGCGCCCTGCTCGTCGCGCTGCTCATCGGCGGCGGCGTGGTGCTCCGCGACCACCGCCGGCGCCCCACGGACTGATCCGGAGCCTTCTCCCCGCCGCGAGCCTGCGCCGGCCGGTCGGCCCGCGTCCGACCGGCCGACCCCGGGGTGGCGCCGGCGCGTGCGGAACGGCGGTGCCGCGGACCAGAGGGGGAGTGGTCCGCGGCACCGCCGTGTGGGGGAGGGGTGGGGGTCGGGGGCGGCCCCGCCGGGGTCAGGCCTGCTGGTCCTCGGGCAGGCTGATCACCCAGCGGGTCTCCTGCCGGGGGCGCAGGTAGAAGAGCCAGTAGAGGGTGGCGGCGGCGGTGATGCCGCCGGTCCACAGCAGGGGCACGGTGTCCAGCTGGGTGATGATGTAGACCAGCACGACGATCAGGACCACCGGGACGGCCGGCCAGAGCGGCATCCGCCAGGCGGTGGCGTGCTTGTGCTGATCGCGGCGCGACAGCAGCGCGGCGATGGCGACCAGCAGGTACATCCCGGTGACGGCGACGCCGGTGATCTCACTGAGCAGCTCGCCCTTGACGAAGCAGAGCGCGGCGCCCGGCAGGCCGACGGCCAGCGTGGCCACCCACGGGGAGCCGAACCTGCCCAGGGTGGAGAAGGCCTTGTTGACCGGCTCGGGCCACGCCTTGTCGCGGGCCGAGGCGAACAGCACCCGGGAGTTCTGGATGACCATGACGATGCCGGCGTTGATGATCGCCAGCGCCACGCAGAGGCTGATGAAGGTGCCGACGGCGGAGTTGCTCCACGCGGTGACCATGCCGGAGATGTCGCCGGAGGTCAGGGTGGCCAGGTCGGGGGCGCCCATGGTGATCGCGGTGACCGGGATCAGGATGACCGCGGCGGAGATGCCGAGGGTCCACAGCACGGTGCGCGAGACGTTGCGGCGCGGGTCCTCCAGCTCCTCGGAGAGGTAGACCGCGGTGGAGAAGCCCTGGGTGATGAAGAGGGCGATGCCGAGCGCGCCGACGATGGCGCCGATGCTCACCGTGGTGGTGGCGCCGCCGTCGCCGGCGACCACCCCGTGCAGCAGGCTGGGCGCGTCGCCGTTGGCGTGGGCGAAGCCGAGCACCGACACCACACCGGCGGCGACGACCTCCAGGACCAGGAAGACGCCGGTGATCCAGGCGTTGGCACGCAGGTCCAGCAGACCGGCCAGGGTGGCGGCGAGCATCACCGCGGCGCCGGCGATCGGCTTGTCGACGTGCAGCACCGGGGCGAGGTAGTCGGCGGTGCCGAGGGCGATCACCGAGGGGACGATCAGCACCACGATCAGCGAGAGCACGAAGACCAGCCAGCCGGCCAGTCGCCCGGCCAGGGTGCCGACCATCGCGTACTCGCCGCCGGCGCTGGGGATCAGGGTGCCGAGTTCGGAGTAGCAGAAGGCGACCGCGATACAGAGCACCGAGCCGATCGCGATGGCCAGCGCGGTGGCGCTGCCGATGCTGGAGAACAGCTCCGGGACGATCACGAAGAGCGTGGAGGCCGGGGTGACGCAGGACAGCGTGAGCAGGGTCCCGCCCACGACGCCGATCGAGCGCTTGAGCGTCTGGGGGGAGGCGGCGCCCTCGGCCGCCGTAGTGGGGGCTACGGCGTGTGGCGGGCGAAGCGTGTCGGTCATGTGGCTTCCGATCGGCTCTGTGCGGTCCTGGAGAGGGAGCGGTATCGCCTCCGCTGGCTTGCTGCTGTGGGGTTCTGGTCCTTCGCTCCCGGGCCGTCATGGAACCTTGGCCGTAATGACTGCGTCAATGCCGGAAATGCTTCGGAATCCGTTGCGAAGGTGGGCATAAACATGCGATCCGATGATCACCGACGGTGATTGTCACGCATGTCCGACTTGTTACCTCTGCCACATCGCGCTTGAATCCAAGGTGAACGGAGCATTGCGCGCGCTCATTCCAAGGCTGATGACCGGCTCGGAGAAGGTCGCCCAGGCGGCTTCCCGGAGCCGGTCACCGCCCGCCCGGGGTGCGGGAACCGCAGCCCAGAGCCGGAAAGATCTCCATAACGTTTCAGCACGTGGACGCGGAAGGGGCCGGGCTCCGCGGAACCCGACCCCTTCCCTCACTTTCCGTCACCGCCACCGGGGGCGGCCGCTCCCGCTACGCCGACGGCAACCAGCCCGTCTGCACCATCTGCCCGCTGGTGATCCGGCGCGAGACGAACACGCCCCGGCCCGGCGGCAGCGGCTGCGGCTTGACGGTGCCCAGCAGCGCGCCCTCGTCCTTGTTGCCGGAGAGGATCACGCCCTGGCCGCCCAGCTCCCGCATCCGCTGCATCACCGGCTCGTAGAGCGAACGGCCGGCGCCGCCCGCGCTCCGCGCGATGATCACGCGCAGGCCGATGTCCCGGGCGAACGGCAGGAACTCGGCCAGCGGCGCCAGCGGGTTCCCCGAACCGGTCGCCACCAGCTCGTAGTCGTCCACGATCACGAACATGTCCTTGCCGCTGTACCAGCTGCGGTTGCGCAGCTGGTCGGCGGTCACGTCCGGACCGGGGAGCCGGCGCGAGCAGGCCCCGCGCAGCATCTCCACGATGCTGGTCATGGCCGGCTGCGCGGCCGCGTACTCGACCAGGTACTCCTGCGGCACCGCGCCGAGCAGCGCGCGCCGGTAGTCGCCGACCACGATGCCGGCCTGGTCCGGGGTGTACCGCTCGGTGATCTGCTTGATCAGCATCCGCAGCGTCGCCGACTTACCGGACTCGGTGTCGCCGAAGACGATGAACAGCGGGTCCGTCTCGAAGTTGACGAACGCCGGCGCCAGCTCGACCTCGTCCACGCCGAAGGCGACCCCGCGCTCCGGGTACTCGAAGCCCTTCGGCAGCGAGTGGCCGTCCAGCACCGCCGGCAGCATCCGGACCTGCGGCGCGCGCGGGCCCGTCCAGGCCGCGTCCACGGCGGCGACCAGCGCGGTCACCCCGTCCTGGAGGTCGTCCACCGAGGACGAGCCGTCCAGCCGGGGCAGGCCGGAGAGGAAGTGCAGCTTGCCGGAGGTGACGCCGCGCCCCGGCAGGGCCGGGATGTTCTGCGCCACCCGGCGGTCCACCTCGGACTCCATCGCGTCACCGAGCTTGAGCTCGGTCCGGTTCTGCAGCAGGTCCTTCAGCGCCGGGCGGACCTCCGCGTAGCGGGCCGCCGTGATGATCAGGTGGACGCCGTACCCGAGACCGCGCTGGGCGATGTCCCCGATCACCGGCTCCAGCATCTCGAACTCCTGCTTGAAGGTGTTCCAGCCGTCGATCATCAGGAAGACGTCGCCGAACTGCTCGTCCGGCAGCTGACCGCTGGCCCGCCGGGACCGGTAGGTCGCGATCGAGTCGATCCCGGTCGCCCGGAACAGCTCCTCGCGCCGGTTCAGCACCCCGTGCACCTCGCTGATCATCCGGCGCACCTTCTCGGCGTCCAGACGACCGGCCACCCCGCCGACGTGCGGCAGGCCCTGCAGCGACTGGAAGCCGCCGCCACCGAAGTCCAGCAGGTAGAACTGCGCCTCCAGCGGCGTGTGGGTGAGCGCGAACCCGGCCACCGTGGTGCGCACCAGCGTCGACTTGCCGGACCGCGGGCCGCCCACGATCAGACCGTGACCGGCCGCACCCGAGTAGTCCTGGTGCAGCACGTCGCGGCGCTGCTCGCGCGGCCGGTCCACGATGCCGACCGGCACGTTGAGCCGGCCCAGCGCGCCGAAGCCCGGCGAGGTGAGACCGCGCTCCGCGGTCGCCTGCAGCGGCGGCAGCAACTGGTCGACGCTCGGCGCCTCGTCCAGCGGCGGCAGCCACACCTGGTGCGCGGCCGGGCCCTGCCCCGCCATCCGCTGCACGAAGACGTCCAGCACGGTGTCGACCAGCGCGTCGTCCTGCTCCACGACCTCCGGCTCCACCTCCTGCACCGGCGGCTCCAGCACCGGCACCTCGGCCGCGGTGAACAGCACCGGCTGCGCCGTCACCAGACGCCCGCCGGTCGACCGCTGCTGCCCCGGCGCCCGGTAGGGCCCCGAGACGTACGCGGCCTTGAACCGGTCCATCACGTCGGTGCCGAACTTCAGGTAGCCGACACCCGGCACCGGCGGCAGGTGGTACGCGTCCGGCACGCCGATGGCCGCCCGCGACTCGGCCGCCGAGAAGGTGCGCAGACCGATCCGGTACGACAGGTAGGTGTCCAGACCGCGCAGCTTGCCCTCCTCCAGGCGCTGCGAGGCCAGCAGCAGGTGCACGCCCAGCGAACGGCCGATCCGGCCGATCTGGATGAACATGTCGATGAAGTCCGGCTTCGCGGTGAGCAGCTCGGAGAACTCGTCGATGATCAGCACCAGCGAGGGCAGCGGGTCCAGCGCCGCACCCGCCGCGCGCGCCCGCTCGTACTCGTTGAGGTTGGCGTAGTTGCCGGCCGAGCGCAGCAGCTCCTGCCGGCGGTTCATCTCGCCCTCGATCGCGTCGCGCATGCGGTCGACCAGGGTGAGTTCGCCCTCCAGGTTGGTGATCACCGCCGAGGTGTGCGGCATGTCCGCCATCCCGGCGAAGGTCGCGCCGCCCTTGAAGTCCGCGAGGACGAAGTTCAGCGTCTCCGAGGAGTGCGTCATCGCCAGGCCCAGCACCAGGGTGCGCAGCAGCTCCGACTTGCCGGAGCCGGTCGCGCCGACGCAGAGGCCGTGCGGGCCCATGCCTTCGAGCGCCGCCTCCTTGATGTCCAGGTAGACGTGCTCGCCGCCGGCCCCGACGCCGATCGGCACCCGCAGCTTCTCGTGCTGCGCCCGCGTCCGCCAGCTGCGCGTCACGTCGAACGAGCCCGGGTCGCCCGAGTTCATCAGCTCGGTGAAGTCCAGGTTGGACAGCAGCGGTTCGTCGTCGCCGCCGGCCGAGATCCGGTACGGCGCCAGCTGCCGGGCCAGGGCCTCGGACTGCCAGGTGGAGAGCGTGTCCGGGGTGCCGGAGTACGTCGCGCCGGAGGCCGAACGCAGCACCAGCTCGTCCGGGGTCACCGTCACGATCAGGTGACCGGTCGGCTCGTCCAGGTCGCCCGGGACCACCTCGACGATGGTCACCCCGTGCACGCCCTCGGCGCCGGCCAGCAGCGAGTCGTGCGGGACGGACGCGCCGTCCATCACGACGATGATGTGCGGCTGGTCCGAGGACGGCGCCGCGTCGCGCACGAAGCGCTGGCGCCCCGCCAGTTCGTCCTGGAGCAGGTACTCCAGCTCACCGAGGCCGGTGGCGATCAGCCGCCGCGAACCCGCGCCGTCGCTGTCCTTGCGGTGCTGGTTGTGCGGGAGCCACTTGGTCCACTCCCACTCCTCCACCGCGCCCGGCGCCGCGGCCACCGTCACCAGCAGGTCGTCCGGCGAGTGCAGCGTCGTCAACTGGGCGATCATCGCCCGGACGTTGCCGTACACGGTGTCCGGGTCGCCGCACACCGTGATGTGGTAGAAGGCGCGCAGCGAGACCGCCAAGGGCAGGTCCTGCAGCGTGCCGTGGGCCTTCAGGAAGGTGTGCATGGCGGCCGCGGCGAGCGGTTCCAGCTCCTCCATCGGCGCGGTCTGCGGCGCCACCAGCGGGGTCGACAGCTGGACCGGCCCCCGGCCGACCCGGATCTGGGCGAAGTCGGCGTCCCCCGTGCGGCGTTCCCAGAGCCGGCGGCCGTCCGCGACGATCGACCAGAGCTGGTCCGGCTCCGGGTTCAGGAACAGCTGCGCGCCGCGCTGGCGCTCCGCCGTGCGGCGGACCTGGCGGCGCATCTGCTGCAGGTACTTCAGGTAGTCGCGCCGCTCGTCGGCGGTGGCGGTGGAACCGCCCTTGCGCGCCCGCACGATCTGCGCCAGCGCCATGCCGACGGTCGAGACGACCATCAGGCCGCCCATGATCTTCATCGGGGCCTGTGCGCCGGGCGAGAAGAAGAACACCGCCGACCCGCCCATGCCGAGCATCGGCAGCAGGCTCATCATCCAGTCCTCGCCGCCCGACCGGGGCAGCTCGGGCGGGGTGACCAACTCCACCGGTTCGTCCGGCACCGCCGGGGGATAGGCCCGCGCGGGGCGCTTGACCGTGATCACGCTCATACGCACCCCACCCCGCGGTTTCGAACGGTCTGATCGTTCACTTCGGCATCAGCCCTCACGCAAACTGGATACGTACGGGTGAGGGCGCCCCGTGTGACGCCGCCCCCGCTCCGCCGACCGCAGGCACCCGGGGAGGAGCGCGGCCCCTGCCCCCGTCGCCTTGCGCAGGGGCCGATCCTACTGGGGCGCGTTCCGGCGGATCAGCCAGGGCGGCCCCGTGGTGCCCGGGGCCCCGCCGGCCGCCGTTCCACCGGCCCCTGCGCGCCGGTGGGCGGGACCGGAACGGGTAGGGTAACGCCGCGCCAACTCATGGCCGGATCGAGTCAGTTCCAGCCCCGACCGGCCCGCGCCAGCAGCCAGCAGGAACCGCCGCCGGTACAGCGGCACCGTCAACAAGGGGGAGCGCCCAGTGCGTCGAGCGATCGAGGGGTGCGCAGTGAGCGAGCGGAACGAGCCACTCGTCAGGGAAGCGCGCCGTTCCCGGCACGCGTCGAGCGTCCGCGAGGTGGGGGCATGAGCACCTCCGCCACGACCGGCTTCTGCCGCGTCACCGTCGTCGCCCCGGACAGCCGGATCGACGTCGCCCTGCCCGAGGACGTCCCGCTCGCCGACGTCTACCCCGAGGTGCTGCGGCTCTCCGGGCAGACCCAGCCCGACGGCGCCCCGACCGGCTTCCACCTGGTCCGCCGCGACGGCACCGTGCTCGACAGCGGTCTGCCGCTCGCCGCGCAGCAGGTCCGCGACGGCGACCTGCTCAGCCTGCGCCCGTTCGCCGAGTCGCTGCCGCCGGCCGTCTACGACGACGTCGCCGACGCCATCGCCACCGCCGTCGAGGCCGACCGCCGGTTCTGGAGCCCCGAGTTGATGCGGGCCTTCGGCCTGATCGGCGCCGGCGTGCTGCTCACCCTGCTCGGCTTCGCGCTCTGGTTCTCCGACCTGCGCCACGACATGCACGGCCTGCCCGGCGTCCTGTCCGGCGTCATCGCCGTCGTGCTCACCGCCCTGGCCGGCGTCCGCGCCCGGGTGTACCAGGACGCCTGGGCCGCGCTCGCGCTCGGCCTCGGCGCGCTGCCGCACGCCCTGATCGGCGGCAGCGGCCTCATCGCGGTCGCCCACCCGTGGGACGGCCCGGGCCGGCTCCAGTTCCTCACCGGCTGCGTCGCCGTCCTGGTGGTGGCCGTCCTGCTGGTCGGCCTGCTGCCGGAGAAGGACTCGCTGTTCGTGGCCGCCGCCTTCGTGGCCGCCGCCGGTGCGCTGGCCACCTTCGCGGCCGTCCTGCTGCCGTCGACCCCGGCCAACCACATCGCCGCGGTCACCGGCGTCGCCGCCGTCGCCGTGATCGGCTTCCTGCCCGGCCTCTCCGCCCGGTTCGCCCGGCTGCCCGTCGGCTTCAGCGCCCCCGGCCAGACCCGGACCCGCAGCCGGGACTACGACGACGAGGCCGGCCGCGCCGAGGCCGTCCAGTACGAGCGCATCGCCCACCAGGCCCGCCGCGGCCACGAGGTGCTGGTCGGCCTGGTCGGCGGCTGCGCCGCGGTGATCGTCGGCGCCTGCGCCGTCCTCGGCTTCACCGACGAGCTCTTCCCGGAGCTGCTCGCCCTCACCCTCGGCATCGCCACCATGCTGCGCGCCCGGCTGTTCCGCTACACCGCGCAGGTCTTCAGCCTCACCATCGCCGGCCTGTTCGGCCTGTCGCTGCTGATCGTCGGCCTCTCGCTGCACACCCCGCTGTTCATCCTGAAGGCCGCCAGCTCCACCGACGTGGACCTGCGCACCATCTGGCTGGCCACCTCGATCGCTTTCGGCGCCGCGGTGCTCACCGCGATCGCCCTGGTGGTGCCCCGGCTCGGCGTCTCGCCGTTCTGGGGGCGCATCCTGGACCTGGTCGACAGCCTCACCCTGATCGCCCTCGTCCCGCTGGCGTTGGGCGTGCTGGAGGTCTACGGCCTGGTCCGCGGCGCCACCGGCTGACCGGTCGCACCGGGCACACTGGTACGCTTGCCCTTCGAGTGCAGCAGGGTGTCCGCCCCTCGCGGGTCGCCGACCGCCGGCCGCACTCAGTCACGACACCGAGTTCTCGCAGAGTCCTGTGCCGTAGACCAGGCCCGCTCGGTACCACCTCAAAGGAGTTGCAGTGGCTCTCGCCTCTGACGTCAAGAAGCAGATCTTCGCCGAGTTCGGCCAGAAGGAGGGCGACACCGGCTCCCCCGAGGTCCAGGTCGCCATGCTCTCGCGCCGCATCTCGGACCTGACCGAGCACCTCAAGGCCCACAAGCACGACCACCACTCGCGTCGTGGCCTGCTGATCCTGGTCGGCCAGCGCCGCCGCCTGCTGCAGTACCTGGCCAAGAAGGACATCGAGCGCTTCCGTACGCTCGTCGACCGTCTGGGCATCCGCCGCGGTGCCGCCGGTGGCGCCCGCTAAGACCGCCGCTCGGGGCGGCTCCCCACACCGGGGAGCCGCCCCTCGCGCGTATGCCGCGGTCGCCGACCCGCGACCCGGCACCGTATAACAACTCGCGCGCACCTCCCCTGGTGGCCGAGGATTGCACCGTAGGGTTGTGGGCATGCCGGGTGATGGCGCGACACCGCGCCACCCGGGCGAAAGACCCCGACCCCCCGCGGGACGAAGGCTTCAAACGGAAGCCGCCCGCATCCGAGAGAGCGTCCAGACGCGGACCGCCCGCCCCGGCCTGGCAGCCGAGAGGCGCCGGTCCTCGGTAGTGGCCGCCGGAAGCCCCGCAGACCGAGCGGGGCCCACCGGAGGCTTCGATCGAAGACCGGCCCGACTGCCTTCCTCTGCGCAAGAGCGCACGAGGGCCCGGGCCACCGGCAGCGATGCGCGGGGGCGCTCTCCCGGAGACGTACGAAAGAGGAGATCTTCCAGGTGGAAGAGAACGTGTTCTACGCCGAAGCCGTGATCGACAACGGTTCCTTCGGCACCCGTACCATCCGCTTCGAGACGGGCCGCCTGGCCCGTCAGGCCGCCGGCTCCGCCGTGGCCTACCTGGACGACGACACCATGGTGCTGTCGGCCACCAGCGCCTCCAAGCAGCCGAAGGAGCACTTCGACTTCTTCCCGCTGACCGTGGACGTCGAGGAGCGGATGTACGCCGCCGGGCGCATCCCCGGCTCGTTCTTCCGTCGCGAGGGCCGGCCCTCCGAGGACGCGATCCTCACCTGCCGCCTGATCGACCGCCCGCTGCGCCCGTCCTTCGTCAAGGGCCTGCGCAACGAGATCCAGGTCGTCGTCACCGTGATGGCGCTCAACCCCGACCACCTGTACGACGTGGTGGCCATCAACGCCGCCTCCGCGTCCACCCAGCTGGCGGGCCTGCCGTTCTCCGGCCCGATCGGCGGCGTCCGCGTCGCGCTGATCAAGGGCCAGTGGGTGGCCTTCCCGACCCACTCCGAGCTGGAGTCGGCCGTCTTCGACATGGTCGTCGCCGGCCGCGTCCTGCCCGACGGTGACGTCGCGATCATGATGGTCGAGGCCGAGGCCACCGACAAGACCATCAAGCTGGTCGAGGGCGGCGCCGAGGCGCCGACCGAGGACGTCGTCGCCGCCGGTCTGGACGCCGCGAAGCCGTTCATCAAGGTGCTCTGCGCCGCGCAGTCCCAGCTGGCCGCCCAGGCCGCCAAGCCCACCGGCGAGTTCCCGGTCTTCCTGGACTACCAGGACGACGTGCTCGCCGCCCTGACCGCCGCGGTCAAGGACGAGCTGGCCCAGGCGCTCACCATCCCGGGCAAGCAGGAGCGCAACAACGAGCTGGACCGCGTCAAGGCGATCGCCGCCGAGAAGCTCCTGCCGGAGTTCGAGGGTCGCGAGAAGGAGATCAGCGCCGCGTACAACGCGCTGACCAAGAAGGTCGTGCGCGAGCGCGTCATCAAGGACAAGGTCCGCATCGACGGCCGCGGTGTCACCGACATCCGCACCCTGGCCGCCGAGGTCGAGGCCATCCCGCGCGTCCACGGCTCGGCCCTGTTCGAGCGCGGCGAGACCCAGATCCTGGGTGTCACCACGCTGAACATGCTGCGCATGGAGCAGCAGCTGGACACGCTCTCCCCGGAGACGCGTCGCCGCTACATGCACAACTACAACTTCCCGCCGTACTCGGTCGGCGAGACCGGCCGCGTGGGCTCGCCCAAGCGCCGCGAGATCGGCCACGGCGCGCTGGCGGAGCGGGCGATCCTGCCCGTGCTGCCGACCCGCGAGGAGTTCCCCTACGCGATCCGCCAGGTCTCCGAGGCGCTGAGCTCCAACGGCTCCACCTCGATGGGCTCGGTCTGCGCCTCCACCATGTCGCTGCTGAACGCCGGTGTGCCGCTGAAGGCCGCCGTCGCCGGTATCGCCATGGGCCTCATCTCGCAGGAGATCGACGGCGAGACGCACTACGTCGCGCTGACCGACATCCTGGGCGCCGAGGACGCGTACGGCGACATGGACTTCAAGGTCGCCGGTACCCGCAACTTCATCACCGCGCTGCAGCTGGACACCAAGCTGAACGGCATCCCGGCCTCCGTGCTGGCCGCCGCGCTGAAGCAGGCCAAGGACGCCCGCCTGCACATCCTCGACGTGATGAACGAGGCCATCGACGCGCCCGACGAGATGTCGCCGAACGCGCCGCGCATCATCACCATCAAGATCCCGGTGGACAAGATCGGTGAGGTCATCGGCCCCAAGGGCAAGATGATCAACCAGATCCAGGAGGACACCGGCGCGGACATCACCATCGAGGACGACGGCACCATCTACATCGGTGCGGTCGACGGTCCCTCGGCGGAGGCTGCCCGTACGACGATCAACCAGATCGCCAACCCGACCATGCCGGAGGTCGGGGAGCGCTACCTGGGCACCGTGGTGAAGACCACGACGTTCGGCGCGTTCGTTTCGCTCATGCCGGGCAAGGACGGCCTGCTGCACATCTCGCAGATCCGCAAGCTGGCCGGTGGCAAGCGCGTGGAGAACGTCGAGGACGTGCTCGCCGTCGGCGCCAAGGTCCAGGTCGAGATCGCCGAGATCGACCCGCGCGGCAAGCTCTCGCTGATCCCGGTCGTCGAGGGCGAAGAGGGTGGCGAGGCCGCTTCCGAGTGAAGCGCCGCTAGCCCCCCGGTTCGATAGAAGCGGCCGCGGCCCGCACGCCCCGTCGGCGTGCGGGCCGCACCCTGTTGTTGCACATGCTTTCTACGGAGGTACACCCCGTGGCCCAGGCCTCGGCGGCGAAGCAGCGCCCCGGCACCACCCGGACCCTGCTCAAGGGCGTGGACGGCGCCGGCACGGTGCGCCGCACCGTCCTCCCCGGCGGCCTGCGGGTCGTCACCGAGACCCTGCCGACGGTGCGCTCCGCGACCTTCGGCATCTGGGTCGGAGTCGGTTCGCGGGACGAGACCCCCCAGCTCAACGGAGCCACGCACTACCTGGAGCACCTGCTCTTCAAGGGCACCGAGCGGCGCAGCGCGCTGGACATCTCGGCCGCCCTGGACGCGGTCGGCGGTGAGATGAACGCCTTCACCGCCAAGGAGAACACCTGCTACTACGCCAGGGTGCTCGACACCGACCTGCCGCTCGCCATCGACGTGGTGTGCGACATGCTCACCGGCTCGCTGATCCGCCCGGAGGACGTCGAGGCCGAGCGCGGCGTCATCCTGGAGGAGATGGCGATGGCGGAGGACGACCCGGGTGACGTGGTGCACGACCTCTTCGCCAAGGTGATCTTCGGCAGCGGCCCGCTCGGCCGCCCGATCCTCGGCACCCAGGAGACGGTCAACGGGCTCACCCGCGACCAGATCGCCGGGTTCTTCCACCGCCGCTACAAGCCCGAGCACCTGGTCGTCGCCGCGGCCGGCAATCTCGACCACCGCAAGGTGGTCCGCCAGGTCGAGAAGGCCTTCGCGGCGCTGCTGGCGCGCTCCGGGGCCGAGCCCGCCGAGGCCCGCCGCGGCGTCAAGGCCGTGCGCACCGCCGGCAAGGTCGAGGTGCTCAACCGCTCCACCGAGCAGGCCCACCTGGTGCTCGGCGTGCCCGGGGTGCCGCGCCACGACGAGCGCCGCTGGGCGATGGGCGTGCTGAACGCGGCACTCGGCGGCGGGATGAGCTCGCGGTTGTTCCAGGAGGTCCGGGAGAAGCGCGGCCTGGCGTACTCGGTGTACTCGTACTCGTCCTCCTACGCGGACAGCGGCCTGTTCGGCATCTACGCCGGCTGCCAGCCCAAGCGCGTCGAGGAGGTGCTGCGGATCTGCCGCGAGGAGCTCGCCAAGGTGGTCGCCGACGGCATCACCGAGGAGGAGCTGCGCCGGGCGATCGGCCAGATCTCCGGCTCCACCGTGCTCGGCATGGAGGACACCGGCTCCCTGATGAACCGGATCGGCAAGGCCGAGCTGAGCTACGGCCACCACCTCTCGGTGGACGACATGCTGGCGAGGATCGCGGCCGTGACCCTGGACGACGTCCACGCGGTGGCCCGTGACGTGCTGGGCGCGCACCGGCCCTCGCTGGCGCTGATCGGTCCGATCAACGACAAGCGGGCCGCCCGGCTCGCCGACCTGCTGGTCTGAAGGGACTTCTCACCATGACGCTGCGTGTCGCCGTGATCGGCGCGAAGGGCCGGATCGGCTCCGAGGCGGTCAAGGCCGTCGAGGCCGCCCCCGACCTGGAGCTGGTCGCCGCCCTGGGCCGGGGATCGGACCTCGACGAGCTGACCCGGGCCGGGGCCCAGGTCGCTGTCGAGCTGACCCACCCCGACTCGGTGATGGCCAACCTCGACTACTGCGTCCACCACGGCATCCACGTCGTCACCGGGACCACCGGCTGGGACGACGCGCGGCTGGGCGAGCTGGAGGGCTGGCTGATGCCGGGCGGCGAGCCGCGGCCGCTCGGTGTGCTGGTCGCGCCGAACTTCTCGCTGGGCGCGGTGCTGGGCATGAAGTTCGCCCAGACCGCCGCCAGGTACTTCGAGTCGGTCGAGGTCGTCGAGCTGCACCACGACCGCAAGGCCGACGCGCCGAGCGGTACGGCCACCCGGACCGCGCAGCTGATCGCCGCGGCCCGCGCCGAGGCCGGCCGCCCGCCGCAGCAGGACCCGACCACGCACAGCCTGCCCGGTGCCCGCGGCGCGGACGTGGACGGGATCCCGGTGCACGCCGTCCGGCTGCGCGGCCTGCTGGCGCACCAGCAGGTGATGTTCGGCGACACCGGCGAGACCCTCACCATCCGGCACGACTCGCTGCACCACAGCAGCTTCATGCCGGGCATCCTGCTCGGGGTGCGCAAGGTCGTCGAGAACCACGGTCTCACCGTGGGCCTTGAGAACTTCCTGGACCTGTGAGCGACCGGTGACCTCCCGTACCGGTTTCTTCGTCCTCTCCGGCGTGCTGCTGCTGGTGGCCCTGGTCTGCGTCGGCGAGGGCGTCCAGCTGATCGCCACCGGCAAGCCGCTCGGCATCGGCCTGGGCCTGTGCGCCTTCGTCGTCCCGCCGATCGGGGTCTGGTTCCTGCGCCAGACCGTCCGCTTCGGCCGGGCCAGCGAGCGGCTCGCCCGCGAGCTGGAGGCCGAGGGCGGCCTGCCGGTGGACGAGCTGAAGCGCACCGCCGGCGGCCGGATCGACCGGGACTCGGCCGACGCGGTGTTCGCCCGCCGCAAGGCCGAGGCGGAGGCCTCGCCCGGCGACTGGCGGGTCTTCTTCCGCCTCGCGGTGGCGTACGCCGACGCCGGCGACACCCCCCGCGCCCGTAAGACCATGCAGCACGCGATCCGGCTGCACCGCACCAACGAACCCGCAAGGAGTACCGCGTGACCGACGAACCCACCGCCCCCAGGTTCCGCAGCGATGTCACCGTGGAGCTGGTCCGCAGCTCCGCCGCCGACTCGGACGTCATCTGGGCGGCCCGGGTCTCGACGGCCGGGGAGCAGTCCCTGGAGGCGTTGCAGCAGGACCCGGAGAAGTCCACCGGTCTGATCAACTACCTGATGCGGGACCGGCACGGTACGCCGTTCGAGCACAACTCGATGACCTTCTTCATCAGTGCGCCGATCTTCGTCTTCCGGGAGTTCCACCGCCACCGCAGCGGCTGGTCGTACAACGAGGAGTCCGGCCGCTACCGCGAGCTGCAGCCGGTGTTCTACGTGCCCGGTGAGGAGCGCAAGCTCGTCCAGCAGGGCCGCCCGGGGCGCTACGAGTTCGTCGAGGGCACGCCGAAGCAGTTCGACGTGGTCGCCGAGCAGATGGAGGCCGCCTACCAGGGGGCCTACCGGGCGTACCAGGAGATGCTGGCGGCCGGTGTCGCCCGCGAGGTGGCCCGGGCCGTGCTGCCGGTCGGCCTGTTCTCCTCGATGTACGCGACCTGCAACGCCCGCTCGCTGATGCACTTCCTGTCGCTGCGGACCAAGAAGGAGAACGCCGCGGTGCCGTCGTTCCCGCAGCGCGAGATCGAGATGGTCGCCGAGCAGATGGAGGAGCAGTGGGCCCGGCTCATGCCGCTCACCCATGCGGCCTTCGAGAAGCACGGCCGGGTCGCCCCCTGACCTGGGGTGACAGGCATCTGGGCGGCTTGCCTGGCATGTCTGGATTGCGGCTTTTCTAGCCGCTCCCTACGCTCGTGACACGGATTCCGGTGCTGCGTGAACCCCCGAGCATGCAGCACCGGAATCCCATCTCTGTGCCGCTCCGCGCGCCACACCTGTCCGAACCCTGGACCGGCCTGGGTACCGCCCCACCGCCTACGAGTAGTTTTGGACGCATGGCTCCGACCTCCACCCCCCAGACGCCGTTCGGCCGGGTCCTGACCGCGATGGTGACCCCGTTCACCGCTGACGGCGGGCTCGACCTCGACGGCGCCCAGCGCCTCGCCGCACACCTCGTCGACGCAGGCAACGACGGCCTCGTCCTCAACGGCACCACCGGTGAGTCCCCGACCACCAGCGACGCCGAGAAGGCCCGGCTGGTCCGCGCCGTCGTGGAAGCGGTGGGGGACCGCGCCCACGTGGTGGCCGGTGTCGGCACCAACGACACGCACCACAGCGCCGACCTCGCCCGCCAGGCCGAGGCGGCCGGGGCCCACGGCCTGCTGGTCGTCACGCCGTACTACAGCAAGCCCCCGCAGGAGGGCCTGTACCGGCACACCACGCACATCGCGGACGCCACCGGCCTGCCGGTCATGCTCTACGACATTCCCGGCCGCAGCGGTGTCGCGCTGAGCCACGAGACGCTGGTCCGGCTCGGCGAGCACCCGCGGATCGTCGCCAACAAGGACGCCAAGGGCGACCTCGGCGCCGCCGCCTGGGCCATCGCCCGCTCCGACCTGGCGTGGTACTCCGGCGACGACATCCTCAACCTGCCGCTGCTCTCGGTCGGCGCCGTCGGTGTGGTCAGCGTGGTCGGGCACGTGGTCGCCGCGGAGCTGCGCAGCATGGTCGACGCCTACCTGGGCGGGGATGTGGCCAAGGCCACGGCGATCCACCAGAGCCTGCTGCCGGTCTTCAGCGGTATGTTCCGCACGCAGGGTGTCATCCTCACCAAGGCGGCCCTGGAGCTGCAGGGCCGGCCCGCCGGCCCGCTCCGGCTGCCGCTGGTCGGCGCGACTTCCGAGGAGATCGCGCAATTGAAGAAGGATCTCGCCGCCGGCGGGGTACACCTGTAACAGACAAGACGTGCGCGCCCCGGCTCGCCGGACCTCCCAGGAGGGCCGCCGCTGGACCGGAACGAAGGCGTGAGAGTACTTACCCAGTAGGAAACCGACACTGAGTACGCACGCCATATGTCTCTCGGGGAGGACCCCAGGCATATGGCGTGCGTCGTGAGGAGAGTCTTTTGAGCCACCCGCATCCCGAACTCGGCGCGCCCCCGGCCCTCAAGGAGGGCGCCCTGCGCATCACTCCGCTCGGCGGCCTCGGCGAGATCGGCCGCAACATGACGGTCCTCGAATTCGGGGACCGCATTCTCATCGTCGACTGCGGCGTCCTCTTCCCCGAGGACGAGCAGCCCGGCGTCGACCTGATCCTCCCGGACTTCAGCTACATCCGGGGCCGGCTCGACAAGATCGACGGCATCGTGCTGACCCACGGGCACGAGGACCACATCGGTGCCGTCCCGTTCCTGCTCCGGGAGAACCCGGACATCCCGCTGATCGGGTCGAAGCTCACCCTGGCGCTGATCGAGGCCAAGCTCGCCGAGCACCGCATCCACCCGTACGTGCTGGAGGTGAAGGAGGGCGACCGCGAGCGGATCGGCCCCTTCGACTGCCAGTTCATCGCGGTCAACCACTCCATCCCGGACGCGCTGGCCGTCGCCGTGCGCACGCCCGCCGGCATGGTGGTCGCCACCGGTGACTTCAAGATGGACCAGCTGCCGCTCGACGGCCGCCTCACCGACCTCCCGGCTTTCGCCAAGCTGGCCGAGGAGGGCATGGACCTGCTGCTGGTGGACTCCACCAACGCCGAGGTCCCCGGCTTCATCCCGCACGAGCGGGACATCTCGGCCGCGCTGCGGAACGTCTTCGCCAACGCCGACAAGCGCATCATCGTCGCCTCCTTCGCCAGCCACGTGCACCGCATCCAGCAGGTGCTGGACGCCGCGCACGAGTACAAGCGCAAGGTCGCCTTCGTCGGCCGCTCGATGGTCCGCAACATGGGCATCGCCCGCGACCTCGGCTACCTGAAGGTCCCCGGCAATCTGGTCGTCGACGTCAAGCAGCTGGACGACCTCCCGGACAAGGAGGTCGTGCTGATCTGCACCGGTTCGCAGGGCGAGCCGATGGCGGCGCTGTCCCGGATGGCCAACCGCGACCACCAGATCCGCATCGTCGAGGGCGACACCGTCATCCTGGCCTCGTCGCTGATCCCCGGCAACGAGAACGCCGTGTACCGGGTGATCAACGGCCTGACCCGCTGGGGCGCCAAGGTCGTGCACAAGGGCAACGCCAAGGTGCACGTCTCGGGCCACGCCTCGGCCGGCGAGCTGCTGTACTTCTTCAACATCTGCAAGCCGCGCAACCTGATGCCGGTGCACGGCGAATGGCGCCACCTGCGCGCCGCCGCCGACCTGGGCATCGCGACGGGCATCCCGAAGCACCGCACGGTCATCGCGGAGGACGGCGTCTGCGTCGACCTGGAGAACGGCGTCGCCCGCATCGTGGGCAAGGTGCAGGCCGGCTACGTCTACGTCGACGGTTCGTCCGTCGGCGACATCACCGAGGCGTCCCTGAAGGACCGCCGGATCCTCGGCGAGGAGGGCTTCATCTCGGTCTTCGTGGTGGTCGACTCCACCAACGGGAAGATCGTGGGCGGTCCGACCATCCAGGCCCGCGGTTCCGGCATCGACGACAAGGCGTTCACCCCGGTGGCGGCCAAGCTCCAGGAGGCACTGGACCGCTCGGCGGGCGACGGTGTCCTGGAGATCCGCCAGGTCCAGCAGCTCGTGCGCCGGACCATGGGCAAGTGGGTGGCGGACAACTACCGCCGCCGGCCGATGATCCTGCCGGTCGTCGTCGAGGTCTGAGCCTCCCCACGGCCAGTTTGACGTGGGGCGACCCGGTGCGTAGTGTTCTCCGGGTTGCCCCACGGGACGGCCTGCCGGAAGTTCTCGAACGAAATTCGAGAACAACAGGCGGAAAACGGCCCGAAAAACTCTGCTAGAGTTCGGGAGCGCCGAAAGGCGAAAGCCGATCAGGTAAATGAAACTCCGGAAAACGGAGCGGAAAACATCTGATAAGCTGGAAACACGAAAGAACGAAGCACCCGGAGAGCCCGCTGGAAGGCGGTCCGAAGGAAGTGTCCGTTCCTTGAGAACTCAACAGCGTGCCAAAAGTCAACGCCAGATATGTTGACATCCCCGGCCTT
>NZ_JBEXYC010000033.1:0-67434 GCF_040630835.1 Kitasatospora sp. NPDC005751 | reverse complement strand
GCGGCCGTCGGTGCCTCGCGCGCCGCCGTCGACGCCGGCTGGTACCCGCACAGCAACCAGGTCGGCCAGACCGGCAAGCAGGTCTCCCCGCAGCTCTACATCGCGGCGGGCATCTCGGGCGCGATCCAGCACCGGGCCGGCATGCAGACCTCGAAGACCATCGTGGCCGTCAACAAGGACCCGGAGGCCCCGATCTTCGAGCTGGTCGACTACGGCGTGGTCGGCGACCTCTTCGCAGTGCTGCCGCAGCTCACCGGCGAGGTCCAGGCCCGCAAGGGCTGACCGCACGGCGTCGGACCGACACGGCGCGAGGGCGCGCCCGGGAACCGTCCCGGGCGCGCCCTCGCGCTTTCGCGCGGGCGGATCCCCCGCTGCCGCGGTCCGTCCCCGCGGGCTCTGCGGGTGCCCGCCGCCGGGCCCGTAGAGTCGGACGCCGGACCGGCGGCGACAGGGCCGGCGGGGACAGAGCGCCACACCGCGACCAAGGGCGAGGGCAGACGCATGACACTCTTGACGGCACTTCAGGGCGACTTCGGCGACTCCGGCGACGCGCTCCGGATCGACGGGCGGGAGCTCTCCCGCGAGCAGCTGCTGGGAGCGGCGACCGCGGTGGCCGACCGGGTGGCCGGCGCCCCCGCGCTGGCGGTGCTCGCCCGGCCCACCGCCGAGACCGTCGTCGCGGTGGTCGGCGGGCTGCTGGCCGGCGTGCCCGTGGTGCCGCTGCCGCCCGACTCCGGGCCCAAGGAGCGCGCGCACATCCTGCGGGACTCGGGCGCCGTCCTGCTCGCGCACGCCGCCGGGGACACGGTGCCGGAGACCGGGGGAGTGTCGGCGCTGCCCGTCGACCCGGCCGAGCGCTCCGCCACCGGTCACGCCGAGCCCGCGCCGGATGCCACCGCGTTCGTGCTCTACACCTCGGGGACCACCGGCGCCCCGAAGGGGGCGATGATCCGGCGCTCCGCCGTCGCGGCCGACCTGGACGCGCTGGCCGAGGCCTGGCGCTGGACCGCCGACGACACACTGGCCCACGGTCTGCCGCTCTTCCACGTGCACGGCCTGGTCCTCGGCGTGCTCGGCGCCCTGCGCGCCGGCAGCCGGCTGGTGCACACCGGGCGGCCCACGCCGGCGGGCTACGCGGCCGCCGGTGCCAGCCTGTACTTCGGCGTGCCCACGGTCTGGTCCCGGCTGGCCGCCGACCCGGAGGCGGCCGGGCAGCTCGCCTCGGCCCGGCTGCTGGTCTCCGGCAGCGCGCCGCTGCCGGTGCCGGTCTTCGAGAAGCTCGCCGCGCTGACCGGGCACGCCCCGATCGAGCGCTACGGCATGACCGAGTCGCTGATCACCCTCTCCACCCGGGCGGACGGCGAGCGCCGCCCCGGCAGTGTCGGGCTGCCCCTGACCGGCGTGCGGACCAGGCTGGTCGGCGAGGAGGGCGAGCCCGTCCCGCACGACGGCGAGAGCGTGGGCGAGCTGCAGGTCGCCGGGCCGACGCTGTTCACCGGGTACCTCAACCGGCCGGACGCCAACGGGGAGGCGTGGACGGCGGACGGCTGGTTCCGCACCGGGGACGTCGCCGTGATCGGCGAGGACGGCTTCCACCGGATCGTCGGCCGTGCCTCGGTGGACCTCATCAAGAGCGGCGGCTACCGGATCGGCGCCGGCGAGGTCGAGGCGGCGCTGCGCGACCACCCGGCGGTCGCGGACGCCGCGGTGGTCGGCGCGCCCGACGAGGACCTCGGCCAGGCGGTGGTCGCCTACGTCATCCCGGACGGCACGGTGACGGGGGACCAGCTGACGGCCTTCGTGGCGGAGCGGCTCTCGGTCCACAAGCGGCCGCGGCGGGTGGTGCTGGTGTCCGAACTGCCCAGGAACGCCATGGGAAAGGTGCTCAAGAAGCAGCTGCTGGCGGAGTCGGCACTCGGGTGACGGGAGGTCACCCGGTGACGGTCGTTCATCTCTTCGACCGTCACCCCGGCGGTCCTCCTCACCTTCCGTGAACCCTTCCTTTGGCGCACTCCACTGCGCGCTGTGAGCGGCCGCGTGCCTAACGTGACACGCAGGCAGAACTGAATCCCAGGGTGACGAGCCGCGGCCTCCGGTCGCAGGACCGGAAGCCGCGGCTCGTCACCGGGAACCCCTCTGCCCTCCCCGTTCAGTGTTCAGCCGGGGTTCAGCAGCGTCAGCGGTGCTGGGCAGTGCTGAGCCGCGTTCAGCAAAGGAAGACAGCAGGATGACGACCGTCAACACCGGCGCACCGGGTGCAGCCGACGACCCGACCGGGCAGACCGCCGCCACCACCGACGGGCCGGCGCGTGCCGCCCGGCCCTCCCGGGCGGCACGGGTCCGTCGGGGGATAGGCATGGTGGCGGTGATCGCGGCCGGTGCCGGCGTGATCGGCCTCGGTACCGGGGTCAGCAGCGCGGCCGCCGAGCCGGCGCCGGCCCACGCGGGCTGGGACGGTTCGCGGTACTGGTTCAAGAACAGCCAGGGTCAGTGGCGCTGGACCAGCCACTACGACATCTACCGGGCCCGGACCGGGAGCGGTGCCAAGGCCGCGGCCCCGGCGGCCTCCTCCTCGTCCGGGGGGATCACGCAGGGCTGGGACGGTTCGCGGTACTGGTTCAGGAACAGCCAGGGCCAGTGGCGCTGGACCACCCACTACGACGTCTACCTGGACCGGACGGGTGGCGGCTCCGCCGCCGGTTCGTCCTCCTCCTCGGGCTCGGCCGGGTCGTCCGCCGGCTCCGGCTCGGTGGCCGCCGACGGGGACGTCGAGACGGCGGTGCAGTTCGCTCTCGCCCAGCTCGGCAAGCCGTTCCGGACGGCCGGCAACGGGCCGGACGGGTACGACTGCTCGGGCCTGGTGCAGCAGGCGTTCAAGCGCGGCGGCATCGCGCTGCCGCGGGTGGCCAACGACCAGTACGAGGCGACCACGCCGGTCAGCGCCAGCCAGCTGCGCCGCGGTGACCTGCTCTTCTGGTCGGACGACGGCAGCGCCCGGGGCATCCACCACGTGGCGATCTACCTGGGCAACAACCAGTACGTGGAGGCCGCCCGGCCCGGCACCAACATCCGGATCTCGGGGCTCAGCAGCGGCTACTACCCGACGCAGATGGGCCGCCCCTGAGGAGCGTGCCCGCCGGGTGACGCCCGGCCGGTCGAGCGGCTGTCCGTACGCCGCCCGACCGGCCGGGCGTCCGGGTGTCTCGGCGCTTCCGCGCCTCCGCGCTTCAGGGATTCGGCACTCTGTCGCCGGGTCGGGCCGTCAGGGGTGCCGGGTGGGGTGCCGGGTGGGGCGCGGGGGATGGGGAGCGTGGGGCGGGTGGGGGCGCGAGAGGTGTTCAAGGGGGCGCGCGTAAGGTAGGTGGCCGCCGGTGATCAGGGGCGTGCGGGCCGGCGGTCGGGCAGGCGCGCGTACCGTGGTGCGGACCGCCTGGCCTGGGCACATGCCCCTGTCACACGGCGTGGCCGGGTTCGGCCGCCGGGCCCGGTCCGCAGGTATGGGGACCGGCGCGGCGGGGGTACCACCTCGGGTGGCGCTGGTACGGCTGACGGGGGCGCCGCCCGGTGCGAACGGCATCGGGGGAAGTCGAGGGGCAGGGGACGTTGTGATCGTCTGGGTCAATGGCACATTCGGGGCGGGCAAGACGACTGCCTGCCGTGAGTTGGTGGAGCTGCTGCCGGGGAGCACGCTGTTCGATCCCGAGCTCGTCGGGTTCGGGCTGCGCGACCTCCTGCCCGCGGACCGGCTGGCCGCCGTGTCCGACTTCCAGGACCTCCCGGCCTGGCGCCGGCTCGTCCCCGAGACGGCCGCCGCGCTGCTCGGCGAGGTGCCGGGGCCGCTGGTGGTCCCGATGACGCTGCTCCGGGAGGACTACCGCGACGAGATCTTCGGCTCGCTCGCCTCGAACGGCATCACGGTGCACCACCTGGTCCTGGACCCTGAAGAAACGATCCTGCGTGCGCGTATCGCCCAGCGGGACGAGTGCCCCGGCGATCCGGAGCGCAGCGAGCGCGTCCGGCAGTGGTGCCTGGAGCACCTCCCGCGGTACCGGGCCGCCCGCCGCTGGCTCATCGAGGACGCCCGGATGGTCGACAACGGCGAGCTGACACCGCGCGAGACCGCCGCCCGGCTCGCCCAGCTCGTCCGTGACGGCTCGGCCCGCTGCCCGATCGTCCAGACCCCGGACCCGACCGGGGACACGGTGGCCTCCGCCGTGCTGTTCTTCGACGAGCAGGACCGGGTCCTGCTCGTCGACCCGGTCTACAAGCCGGACTGGGAGTTCCCCGGCGGGGTCGTCGAGCGCGGCGAGGCGCCGACCGACGCCGCCCTCCGGGAGACCGCCGAGGAGCTGGGGCTACGGCTCGACCCGGGCACGCTGCGGTTGCTCGCCGTCGACTGGGAGCCGCGCACCGGCCCGCGCCGCGGCGGCCTGCGACTGGTCTACGACGGCGGCCTGCTGGACGCCGTCGCCCGGCAGAACCTGCTGCTCCAGCAGGAGGAGCTGCGCGGCTGGCGCTTCGTCAGCCTGGACGAGGCCGCCGGTCTGCTGCCCCCGGGCCGGTACCGGCGGCTGGCGGCCGCGCTGGACGCCCGCCGCAGCGGCGAGTTGCGCTACCTGGAGGCCGGCCGCCGGGCCGGTCTCGGCCTGGCCAGGGCGGCGGACGCGGCGTAGCGCCCGTCGTGGTGCCCGCGGCCGCGAGCCGGCGGGGCCGCCCCCGGTGCGGTTCGGGTGTGCCGGGCGGGGTGGGGGCGGGAGGATGGGGCCATGCCGTTCACACTGAGCCATCCGGCCGCCGTCCTGCCCCTGCTGCGCGCGGCGGGGGCGCGCGGCCCGCTGGTGGCCTCGGCGCTGGTCGCCGGGTCGATGGCGCCCGATGTGCCGTTCTTCCTGGAGTCGTTGCTGCCCGGCGTCTACGGGCAGGGCGGGACGACCCACCGCTGGTGGGCGGTGCCCACCGTGGACGTGGCGATCGCGGGCGTCCTGGTGGCCGGGTGGCACGGGCTGCTGCGCGCCCCGCTGCTCGCCCTGCTGCCCGAGCGGTGGGCCGGCGCGGCCGAGGCGCTGACGGTCCGGCGGGGCGGCGGCGCGAGTGCGGCCTGGTTCGCCGGCTCGGCGGCGCTGGGCGCGGCCACCCACGTCGGCTGGGACGCCTTCACCCACGAGGGCCGGCTGGGCGTCCGCCTGCTGCCGGTGCTGGACCGGACGGTCGCCGGGCTGCCGCTGTACACCGTGCTGCAGTACGGCAGTTCGGCGCTGGCACTGGCGGCGCTGGCCGGGCACCTGGCGCGGGCGGCCCGCGCGGTGGAGCCGGTCCGGCCCGCCCCGGCGCTCCCCGCGGGGGCCCGGCGGGCCGCCGTGGCGGTGCTCGGCGCGGCCACGGCGGCCGGGGTGGTGCACCGGCTCGTCCCGCTGCGGCGGAACCCGATCCCGGAGTTCTGCTTCGGGGCCGGCGCCGGCCTCGCGGCCGGAGCGGTCGGGTACGCGCTGGTGCACGCGGTCGCGGGGCGGCTGGCGGGCCGGCGGCGGGCGGCCGGGCGGCTGCCGGTGTGACGGCCGCCCGGCGCACCGGGGCGCCGTCGCACCGGCCGGGCGGGGCCGGGGCTCAGACGGAGCGCAGCTCGGCGTACCGGCGCAGGAAGAGCGCCTCGGTCAGCGCCATCCGCTCCAGCTCCCGCGGGTCGACGCTCTCGTTGACCGCGTGGATCTGGGTGGTCGGCTCCTCGACGCCGATCAGCACGATCTCGGCCTGCGGGTAGAGCGACTGCAGGGTGTTGCAGAGCGGGATCGAGCCGCCCTCGCCGGAGGCGACCATCGGCGTGCCGAAGGCCTCGGCCATCGCCGCGCCCATCGCCTCGTAGGCCGGGCCGGAGGTGTCGGCGGCGAACGGCTCACCGGCGCCCTGCCGTTCGATCCGCAGCCGGGCACCGGCCGGTGCCTGCGCCTCCAGGTGGGCGATCAGCGCGTCCTGGGCGGCGAGGGCGTCGCCGCCCGGCGGCACCCGCAGGCTGACCAGCGCCTTGGCGGCGGCCTGGACGGAGGAGGTGGCGCCGATCACCGGCGGGGCGTCGATGCCGTGGACGGTGACGGCCGGGCGGGCCCAGAGCCGGTCCGCGACGGTGCCGGTGCCGGTCAGCGCCACGCCGTCCAGCACCTTGGCGTCGGCGCGGAACTGCTCCTCGGGGTACTGCACCCCGGGCCAGGTCTGGTCGCTGGCCAGGCCGGCCACCGCGACGTCGCCGTGCTCGTCGTGCAGCGAGGCCAGCATCCGGACCAGGCCCTGCAGGGCGTCCGGGGCGGCGCCGCCGAAGGCCCCCGAGTGCAGGTTTCCGGCCAGGGTGGTGAGCGACACCTCGACCATCGTCATACCGCGAAGGGTGGCCGTGACGGTCGGCAGGCCGGCGGTGAAGTTGCCGGTGTCGCCGATGACGATGGCGTCGGCCGCGAGCAGCTCGGGGTGCGCCTGGGCGTACTGCTCCAGGCCGCCGGTGCCCTGCTCCTCCGAACCCTCGACGATGATCTTCAGCCCGACCGGGTAGCCGCCGTCAACGCGGCGCAGTGCCCGCAGGGCCGTCAGGTGCATCAGGATGTTGCCCTTGCAGTCGGCCGCGCCGCGCCCGTACCAGCGGCCGTCCCGCTCGGTCAGTTCGAAGGCCGGGCTGAGCCAGGCGTCCTCGTCGAGCGGGGGCTGCACGTCGTAGTGGGAGTAGAGCAACACGGTCGGCGCGCCCTCGGGGCCGGGCAGCTCGGCGTAGACGGCCTGGGTGCCGTCGGGGGTGTCCAGCAGCTGCACCTTCGTCAGGCCCTCGGCGGCGAAGGCGTCCGCGACCCAGCGGGCGGCGCCGCGGCACTCCTCGACCGGGAACTGGCGGGGGTCGGCCACCGAGCGGAACGCGACCAGTTCGGCGAGGTCGGTGCGGGCACGGTCCATCAGGGACCGGACGGCGTCGGCCAGGGGCTGCTGCGGCATCGGGGGCTCCGGTGGTGGTGGTCCGGCCCGGAGGGTGTTCCGGGCGGACGGTGCTGACAGGGGGATATGTCGATCATAGGCGGATCGAACGGGCGGGCCGGAGGGCCGTCCGGGCGTTCGGGGCGGCGCGACGGACGGTGGCTCCGGAGGACGCATAGGATTGCTCGACGTGACTGACTCCGGAAGCTCCGATTCCCGTAGCCCGCTCGACGCCGAGGCGCCCGGACAGCCGTCCGAGCCGCAGCCCGCCCCGCCGCGGGACGGGCCCGATCCGCTGGACGGCGTCTGGGACGTCGTCGTGGTCGGCGCCGGACCGGCCGGGGCCTCGGCCGCGCAGGCCGCCGCCGCCCAGGGCCGCCGCGTCCTGCTGCTCGACAAGGCCGAGCACCCCCGGTACAAGACCTGCGGCGGGGGCATCATCGGCCCCTCCCGGGACAGCCTGCCGCCGGGCTTCCGGCTGCCGCTGCAGGACCGGGTGCACGCCGTCACCTTCGCGTACGGCGGCCGGTTCACCCGGACGCGGCGCTCGAAGCGGATGCTGTTCGGGCTGGTCAACCGGGACGAGTTCGACCTGCGCCTGGTCCAGGCGGCCAAGCAGGCGGGGGCGGTGCTGGTCACCGGAGTGACCGTCACCGGCGTCGAGCAGCGCGGCGGCGAGCACCGCACGGCCGTGGTCACCGCCGCCGACGGGCGCACGTTCGAAGCGCGGGCGGTGGTCGGCGCGGACGGCAGCGCCAGCCGGATCGGGCGGCACGTCGGCGTCTCCTTCGACCAGATCGACCTCGGGCTGGAGGCGGAGATCCCCGTCCCGGCGGAGGTCGTGGCGGACTGGGCCGGCCGGATCCACCTCGACTGGGGTCCGCTGCCGGGCAGTTACGGCTGGGTGTTCCCGAAGACCGAGTCGAACAGCCTGACCGTCGGCGTCATCTCGGCGCGCGGCGACGGCGAGCGGACCAAGCAGTACCTGGCCGACTACATCCGCCGGCTCGGGCTGGCCGGGTTCCCGCCGAGCGTGGAGTCCGGGCACCTGACCCGCTGCCGGGCCGAGGACTCGCCGCTCTCGCGCGGCCGGGTGCTGGTCGCCGGGGACGCGGCCGGTCTGCTGGAGCCGTGGACCCGCGAGGGCATCTCGTACGCGCTGCGCTCGGGCCGGCTGGCCGGGGAGTGGGCGGTCAAGGTGGCCGAGGCGGGCACCGCGGCCGAGGTCCGCCGGGAGGCGCTGAACTACGCGTTCGCGATCAAGGCCGGGCTGGGCGTGGAGATGCGGGCCGGCAAGCTGATGCTGGCCGCCTTCGAGCGCCGTCCGTACCTGTTCCACGCGGCGGTCTGCCTGGTCGCCCCGGCCTGGCGGGCGTTCGCCCGGACCACCCAGGGCCACACCACCTTCGCCCAGGTGCTGCGCCAGTACCGGGCGGCCCGCAAGCTGACCTCGCTCGCCTCGCGGTAGCGGGCGGGGCTCCCGCGGGCCGGCGTCGGCCGGTCCGCGGGAGCCTCTTCGTGCGGTTCGTTCCGAGGGCGGCGCCGGCCCGGGGACCGGCGCCGCCCGGGCTCACTTCAGCCCGGTGTCGAGCGCCGTCATGAGGGCGCCGTTCGGGGTGTCGCCGGTCATCTCCCAGATCATCGCGCCGAGCAGGTTCTTCGACTTCAGGTAAGTCGTCTTCTGGCCGATCGACCAGGCGTCGTCGAAGGTCCACCACTGCCCGCCCGCACCCGTGTACCCGTACGTGGCGATCGACTGGGTGTCGTGGTGGACGGTGAGGTTGGGGAAGGTGGTGATCAGGTTGTTGTACCCGCGGGTGCCGGCCTCCTCGGCGAACTGGCCGGGCGCCGCGCCGGTCGCGCTCTGCCACTCGCCCGCCGCGCCGCCGTCCGCCACGCCCTGCCAGCCGCGTCCGTAGAACGGGAAGCCGATGGTGAGCTTGCGCGGGTTGACCCCGGCGGAGAGGTAGGCCTGGACGGCCGCGTCCACGCTGAAGTGGAACGGGTACGGGTCCTGGCCGTCGGCGTACAGGTTGGCCTGGTGCCCGGCCCGGTTCGGCTCCCAGGAGTTGTCGCTGCCGGCGCCGTGGAAGTCGTAGCCCTGGACGTTGGCGATGTCCAGGTAGGTGAAGATCTTCGAGAGGTCCCAGCCCTGGCCGATCTTGACCGGGTCGGCCGGGGTGAAGGCGGTCAGCAGCTTGTGGGAGCCGCCGAGCGCGTCGAGCTGCTTGCGGAACTCGGCCAGCAGCAGGGTCAGGTTGGCCTTGTCGGCCGTGCTGTAGTGGTTGCCGGCGTGGCCGTCGGCGGAGCCGGGCCACTCCCAGTCGAGGTCGATGCCGTCGAAGATCCCGGCCGCCACGCCGTCACCGCCGGCGCCGTTGTAGAGCGGCAGGTTGCCTTTGATCCAGGTGTCGACGCAGGACTTCACGAACTTCTGCCGGGAGGCCTCGGTGGCGGCCGCGTCCGAGAAGTACTTGGAGTACGTCCAGCCGCCGAGCGAGACGACCACCTTGAGGTTGGGGTACTTGGCCTTGAGCTTCTTCAACTGGTTGAAGTTGCCGCGCAGTTTGCCCCAGCCGTCGTCGGCCACGCCGTCCACGGACTGCGCCGCGCTCATCGGGCGGGCGTAGTCGGCGTCGGCGTCGCCCGCGCCGGTGCCCTGGTCCGGGTCCTGCGGGTCGGCCGTGGTGCCCTTGGTGACGCCGGCCAGGCAGGTGAGGTTGACCGGATCGATGTTCTCGAAGGCGTAGTTGATGACGTCGAGCTTGGCCGCGCTGCCCGAGGTGTCGAGGTTCTTCACGAAGTACTGGCGGCCGTAGATGCCCCACTGGGTGAAGTAGCCGACCCGGGCGTACTTCCCGGCCCCGACCAGGTCGGAGGTGGTGACGGCGAGCGCCGCGGAGGCGGGGGAGGCGTTGTCGGCGCCGTCGCGGGCCTTCACGGTGAAGGTGTAGGCCGTCGACGGGGAGAGGCCGCTGACGGTGGCGGTCAGGGTGCTGCCGGTCACCGTCCTGACCAGCGCGGGGCCCTGGTAGACGTCGTAGGCGGCCACCCGCTGGTTGTCGGTGGCGGCGTTCCAGGCCAGCGTCACGTCGGTGGAGGTCACCGCGGTGGCACGCAGGCCGGTGGGCGCCGTCGGCGGGACGGGGTCGGTGGCCGGGTCGAAGGTGGCGGCCGTGACGGACGCGCTCGACGGGCCGGTGTTGCCCCGGGTGTCCTTGGCGCGCACCGCCAGGGTGTACGAGGTGGCGGGGGTGAGCCCGGTGACCACGGTGTCGGTGGTCGCGGCGGCGGCCAGTACGGTGCTGCCGCTCAGGACCTCGTAGGAGGCGACCGGGAAGTCACCGCCGGTGGCGGCCGGCCACTTCAGTGCCAGGCTGTGCGCGGTCGACTCGGTGACCACCGGGGCGCCAGGGGCGGACGGCAGGACGTCCGAACTCCCGTCGCACTTGTCGCCGTTGATCCGGCAGCCGGTCGGCGTGCCGATCGGGCCGTTGGCCACGAACCAGAAGCTGTACGGCTCGGTGGTGCCGTGCGCCGGGACGCTCGCGTTGTAGAAGGCGTTGGTGGCCGTGACGTGCCGGCCGGTGGTGGTCGCGGTGCCGTTGTAGCTGTTCTGGACGCTCACGCCGGCCGGGAGGTCGAACTCCAGCGTCCAGCCGGAGACGGCGGCGGCGTTGTCGTTGCGGACGATGTAGGTGCCCTTCCACCAGGAGCCGTTGTCGGCGGTGGTGAAGGTGGCGGTCAGTTTTCCGGCCGCGTGCGCCGGGGCGGCCAGCGCGGTGAGCGCGGCCAGTGGCAGGAGCAGGGCGGAGAGCAGCGCCAGCAGTCTGCTGCGCGCTCGCGGGCGTCGGGCCCGGGATCGAGCGGACATGGTTCTCCCTGTGACTGTGGGGGGTTGAACAGGGCGACGTAGAACCGTACGGGTGGTGCCGCGGCCGTGGTGCGTGGCCGACCGGTGCCCGCGCCGTGGGGAGACGGGGGCATGGGCACTGTAGGAGGACTGGACCAATGCGTCAACAGGTCTGTACCAATTGGGAGTTGGTGCGGGCACGCTAGCCCCGGCGCGGGTGCCCGGTCAGCTCGTCGCCGAGCGGGCTGCGGCCGTAGAGCACCGAACGGCCGTGCCGGGCCCGGGTGACCAGGCCGGTCCGGTGCAGGACCGCCAGGTGCTGGCTGACGGCGCCCGGTGTGACGCCCAGGCGGTAGGCCAGCTCGGTGGTGGAGGCCGGCTCGGCGAGCAGCGCCAGCAGCCGGGCCTTGGGCGCGCCGAGCAGCAGCTCCAGCGCGCGCGGGGTGACCGGGGCGGTCGGCGCGGCCATCCCCGCCCGGCCGCGGGCCGGGTAACTGATCTGCGGCGGACGGTCATTGCTGATCATCGTGATCGCGCCGCGGGCGAAGAAGGTCGGGACCAGCACCAGCCCGCGGCCGTCCACGGTGATCTCGCCGTCCCAGTCCGTCCAGCGGCGGTTGATCGAGAGCAGGCCGTCCGCCCAGTGCAGCCGGTGGTCCAGGTCGGCGAAGAGCGCCGCGGCGCCCTGCTGGGACAGCACCCGCGCCCGGTAGACGAGGTCCGCCTCCAGAACGGCGCGGGCCCGCGGCCACCAGGCGGGGGCCAGGCAGCGCTCCCAGTACTCCTCCAGCGCGTCGGCGATCCGGGCCAGCAGCCGGACCGGATCGGCGAGCCCGGCCGCCAGCGGGGCGGGCAACGGCCGGCCGTGCGGCAGGAAGGTCTGCTCCAGTTCGGCGCGCAGCTGCTCGGGCGGCAGCGCCCGGACCACGGCCAGCTCGGCCCGGAAGTCCGGCGCGGGGACGGACGGGCGGGGCGTCAGGAAGTCGGGGATCCACCGGTTGGCGGCGACCAGGGAGAGCAGCAGCCCGGAGTCCAGCCGTTCGAAGCTCGGGCGCAGCCGCTCGAAGGCGGCGGACTGCAGCGGGTAGACGCCGGGGTGGGTCCACATCCGCAGGCTGAGCGCGGCCTCCTGGATCGGCGAGCAGGCGAACCAGGTGGTGGCGAGATCGGCCAGATCCAGCCTGAACCGGTGCAACTCCGACCCCGTTCCTCCAGCTGCTTTGAGGCAGAGCCTAAATCATTACTGCGGACGCCGGGGACGCGGTGGGATCGGGGCATGAACACCTCACCGGCGTCGTCCGCCGCGCCTTCGCCCGTCGCCGGCCCGGCCGGTCCCCCGGATCCGCCACCGCCCTCGGCCGCGTCGGATTCCTCGGCCGCGGGTGGTACCTCGCAGCCGGGCCCGGTCGGCCGGCCCGCCGGGGGCTCGCGGCTGCTGCACCCCGACCCGATGGTGCGCCGGCTCGCCGGGATCACCCTCGTCAACACCGTCGGCAGCGGGCTCTCGCTCGCCGTCGGCGTGCTCTTCTTCACCCGCGTCCTCGGACTGAGCGCCGCCGAGCTCGGGATCGGCCTCACCGCCGCCGGCCTCTGCGGCGTCGCCGCCAGCGTGCCGGCCGGGCGCGCGGCCGACCGCTGGGGAGCGCGGCCGGTGCTGGTGGTCCTGATCACGGTGAACGCGCTGGGCACCGCCGGCTACGCCCTGGTGCACAGCTACCCGGCGTTCCTGGCGCTGGCCTGCGTGGTGAGCGCGGTCGACCGCGGCGCGGCCGCCGTGCGGAACGCGCTCTACGCCGAAGTGCTGCCCGCCGACCGCAGGGTCGCCGGCCGGGCCTATCTGCGGGTGGTCACCAACGTAGGCCTCTGTCTGGGGACGGCGCTCGGCGCCGTCGCACTCCAGGTGGACCGCCGGCCGGCCTATCTGACGGCGATCCTGGCCGACGCCCTCTCGTACCTGGTGGTCGCGGCGCTGTTCCACCGGCTGGCCGTCCCGGCCAGGGTCCGCCCGGCGGCCCGCCCGGTGGCGGGCGACGGACCGGGCGAGGCCGCCGGCCGGCGGCGCAACCCCGCCCTGCGGGACGGGCCGTTCCTGGTGGTGACCGTGCTGAACGCGCTGCTCTGCCTGCAGTTCGCGATGCTGGAGGTGGGTGTGCCGCTCTGGGTGGTCCAGCACACCGAGGCGCCCCGGATCACCGTGGCCGGCACCCTGATCGTCAACACCGTGCTGGTGATAGCCCTGCAGGTGCGGGCCACCCGGGGCACCGAGGACCCGGCGACGGCCGCCCGGCTCTGCGGCCGGGCCGGGCTGATCCTGGCGGCCTCCTGCCTGGTGCTCGCCCTCGCCCACGGGCTGCCCGCGGTGGTCGCCGCCGTGCTGGTGCTCGCCGGGGTGGCGCTCCAGGCGTTCGGCGAGGTGCTGAGCCAGGCCGGCGGATGGGCGCTCAGCTACGACCTGGCCGGGGAGCGCGACCACGGCGCCTACCAGGGCGTCTACAACGCCGGGTCGGCCGCCTCGCTGATGATCGGCCCCGCCGTCGTCAGCACCGCCGTGGTCGGGTGGGGCCTGTTCGGCTGGGTCGCCCTCGGCGTGCTGCTCGCCGGGGCGGGCCTCGCCATGGGGCCCGCCGTCCGGTGGGCCCGGGGCCGCGAAGGGGCCACCGCGGGGTAGGCCGGGTCGCCCGGCGCTCCGGCCCCCGGGGGCCGGACGGACAGCGGGTGGCCGGTCGGTCAGCGCTGCTCCGGGACCACGGCGAGCGCCTCCACCTCGATCAGCACCTCGGGCAGGAACAGCGCGGCGACCTGCACCGCCGAGCTCGCCGGGAGCGGGGTCGAGCCGAAGTACGCGTCCCGGGCCTCGCGTACGGCGGGCATGAACGCCATGTCGGTGACGAAGTAGGTCAGCTTGACGACGTCGGCGAAGCCGGCCCCGGCGGCGGCCAGGCAGCGGCCCAGGTTCTCGAACACCTGGCGCGCCTGCGCCTTCGGGTCGCCGGCCCCGACCAGGTGCCGCTGTTCGTCGAACGCGACCTGGCCGGAGACGGCCACCAGGCGGCCGGTGCCGGTGACGACCTGGGTGTAGCCGGTGCCGGGGGCGACCCCGGGCGGCTCGGCGATGTGGGTGAGGTGCGGGCGCTGGGAAGTCATGACCCCATCGTGGCCGACGGGTGATCAGATGCACCAGGGCCTTCGCCCGCCGCCGCTCAGCGGACCACCTCGGGCAGGGCCCGGTCGTACCGCCGGTCCGCCTCCGGGAGGTCGGCGGCCGGTCCGCCGGCCCGCAGCACCACCTCCAGCACCGCCGCCGGGTCGCAGGCGTAGCCGCCGCTCGCCCACGCCGGGTTGGCCTCCACCACCGCCCAGCGGCCGGAGTCCAGCGGGCCGACGTCGATCACCACGGCGCTCGGCAGCGCCCCGGCCGAGGCGGCCAGCACGTCCGTGGCGAAGGCCGTCACCTCGGCCCGGTACCGGTCCTCGGGCAGCGGGGCGGTGTCCAGGTCGCCGTCCACCGCGTAGCGCGAGGCGGTGAGCACCTCGCCGTCCAGGACGAACAGCCGGTACTCGCGGCGGAACCGGACCACCTCGCTGGCCAGCACGGGGGTGTCGTCGTCCAGCGCGTCCGGGCCGGGCAGGCCGGAGCCGTCCGGGTAGATCCGGGCGGGGAACAGCTTGTCGCCCGGCGGCTTCAGGAACATCGGGCGGCGCAGCAGGCGGGCCGCGGCCAGCGTGGTGAGGGTGACCGACCGGCCGGTCAGCTCCGCCGGCAGGCGGGCCGGCCAGTCGTCCGGCGGCTCCAGCAGCGCCAGGTCGAAGGCGGCGCCGACCGCGTCGCCGAACAGCGGGCCGCCGTAGAGGTGCACCGGCGAGCCGATCAGCTCCTCGGGCGCGCGCCAGGCCGTCGCGGTGTGCGCGCGCAGGCCGCGACGGCCGGCGGCGGTGCGCAGCTGCAGGCCGGTCTCGTTGATCCGGGGTGCGAGCAGGAGGACGGCGTCGGTGGTCATGGCCCGATGCTGCCGTGGCGGACGGCCGCCCGACCACCGGATTTCGGCACGAAGGGGTGACGGCGCTCGCGGCGGGTGGCTCTGGCCGAGCGGTGGGTGGGCGTGTCAGAGTCGACCGGGCGCCGTCCGAGCAGGGCGGCCGCCACGCAATCCGACCCACCCTCAGCCGGAAAGCAGGCCCGCACCGATGACCCGCGAAGTGCCCTTCGTCCGTGTCGCCACCACCGATGCCGTCACCACGCTGACCCTCGACTCGCCGCACAACCGCAACGCGCTCTCCACCCGGCTGATGGCCGAGCTGACCGCCGCCCTGGCCGCCGCCGCGGCCGACCCGGACGTCCGCGCGGTGGTGCTCGGCCACACCGGCAAGGTGTTCTGCGCGGGCGCGGACCTCTCCGAGGCGACCGGTACGGACCCGACGGTGGGCCCGCGCGGCCTGGTGGACCTCCAGCGGGCCATCGTGGACTGCGCGAAGCCGGTGATCGCGGTGATCGACGGACACGTCCGGGCGGGCGGCCTCGGGCTGGTCGGCGCGGCCGACCTCGCCCTGGCCGGCCCGGCCGCCACCTTCGCGTTCACCGAGGTCCGGCTCGGCCTGGCACCCGCCGTCATCTCGCTGCCGCTGCGCCCCAAGCTGGACCCGCGCGCCGCCTCCCGCTACTACCTGACCGGTGAGGTCTTCGACGCCGCCGAGGCCGCCCGGATCGGGCTGATCACCGAGGCGACGGACTCCGCGGAGTCCACCGGAACCGCGCTGAAGGGCCTGCTGGACGCCCTGCGGCTCGGGTCGCCGCAGGGCCTCGCGCAGTCCAAGCGGCTGGCCAACGCCGAGGTGGTGCGCTCCTTCGAACGGGACGCGGACGAGCTGGTCCAGCTCTCGGCGCGGCTGTTCGGCTCGGACGAGGCGCAGCAGGGCATGCGGGCGTTCCTGGAGAAGCGGCCCGCGCCCTGGGCGCGCTGAACCCCGGCCGGGGTCAGCTCCAGCGGACGACGGCCGTCTCCCGCCAGAGGTCCAGCAGCGCCCGGTCCCCGGTCAGCTCGACCCGCTCCGCGGGCAGCCGGTTCCAGAGCAGCAGGTAGAGGTCGCGGGCCGGGCCGCTGACCGTGAGGTCGGCCGGGCCCGCGGCCCCGGCCGCCCGGCGGGTGACGGTGAGCGGCCCCCGGCTGATGGTGAGCAGCCAGGAGCCGGGCCCGTCGGTCGGTATGCCGCCGGGCGCGGGGTCGGTGGGCCCGGCGCTCGGCGTGACATCGCCGGGCGCGGGGTCGGTGGGCCGGATCAGCACGGTGCGCGGCTGTTCGCTGCGCACCCGGGCGTGGCCGCGGGACATGAAGCCCGCCAGCAACTCGTCGATCCCGTCCAGGGCCAGGCCGGTGGCGACCCGGGGGCCGTCCGCCCCGGCGGCCGCGTCCGTGTCGAAGCGGTGCACCGCGGTCTCGTGCGCCTGACGGCGGGCCCAGAACGCCAGCGGGGTCGGCGCGGGCAGGAAGCTCCAGCACTCCAGGTCGGCCGGGGCCGCCGCGAGCGCCGCCACCAGGGCGGCGTGGCCGGTCCGGAACCAGTCGACCAGCGCCCCGTCCGAGGGCTCCGGTCCCCAGGCGGCGCGCTCGCCCTCGGCGTCCAGCGGCTCCCGGTGGCCGTCCCGCACGAGGGCGGTGGCCCAGCGGTGGACCTGGCCGGTGTGCAGGACGAGGTCGCGCAACTGCCAGTCTGGGCAGGTGGGGACGGGGGCGGCGAGGTCGGTGCGGGCGGCCGCGTCGGCCAGCAGGACGCCCTCGCGGCGCAGCGCGTCGATGTGCTCGATGATCTCCATGGTCGACGAGTGTCGCACCGCTCGCGGATTTCGGACACGGTACGGGCGCCCCTCCGGGACGGGTGTGATGTTGGCCGCCTCCTCGGTGACGGCGCCGGGGCGACCGGTAGCGTGGCGGCATGTCGATCACCAGTTCCCTGTTCTCCGCCGCCCGGGCGGGCAGCCGACGCGTCGCGGGCCGCCTCGTCCACCGGGGCTGGACGTGGGTTCAGCGGGCCGGTGCGGTGTCCAGCGAGAACCCCGGTCCGTACCGGTTCGGCGAACTGGGCGCGGGGACGAAGCTGACCTTCCCGCTCGGGGCGATCTTCAACGAGCGGTGGATCACGATCGGCCCGTTCTCGATCATCGGCGAGCGCGTCACCATCAGCGCGGGCTTCCTGCCCGGCCTCGACCTCGGGCCGCACCCGATCGTGCGGATCGGCGGCGGCTGCGTGATAGGCCGTGACAGCCACATCGTCGGCCACCAGTCGATCGTGCTCGGCGACGACGTCTGGACCGGCCCGGGCGTCTACATATCCGACCAGGCCCACGAGTACCGCGCGACCGATCTGCCGATCGGCAAGCAGTGGCCGCGCAACGAACCGGTCGAGATCGGCGGCGGCAGCTGGATCGGCACCGGCGCCGTGATCCTCCCCGGCGCCCGGCTCGGCCGCAACGTGGTGGTCGCGGCCGGCTCGGTGGTGCGCGGTGAGATCCCCGACCACAGCGTGGTGGCCGGAGCCCCCGCGAAGATCGTCCGGCGCTGGACCGCCGAGGAGGGCTGGCAGCCGCCGTTCCGTACCGACCCGCCCAGCCCCTTGCCGGACGGCATCACCGCCGACCAGCTGCGCGCGCTCGCCGGGTGGGACCTGCGGCTCCCCGGCGAGACGGGGGTGTGAGGCACGGCGGTCGGCGGGGCCGAAGGCGGGCGGCGTCGGCGGGAACGGCGGGCTGGGGGTCGAGGGCTGAGGGCTGTGGCGGCGGCGCCAGGCGGGTCCGGCCGTCAGGCGGGTCCGGCCGGTCAGGCGGGTCCGGCCGGTCAGGCCGGCTCCTGGGCGCGCTCGGCGTCCCGGGCGGCGATGGCGGCGGTGATCCGGAGCAGGTCGGCGGGCCGGGTCGGGTCGAGGCCGGTGAGGACGGCCACCCGGCGCAGCCGGTAGTCGACGGTGTTCGGGTGCAGGTGCAGGGTGCGGGCCGTGTGGCGGCGGTTGAGGCCGCCGGCCAGGTGGGTGCGGAGCGTGGCGAGCAGTTCGCCGCCGTCCTCCAGGGGCGCGAGCAGTGAGGCGAGCCGGGATCTCGCCTGGCTCGGCCGGCTGAGCTGGTACTCCAGCAGGACGTCGTCCAGGCGGTGCAGCCCGGGCGGGCGGGCGAAGGCCCGCGCCACCTCCAGCACTTCGGTGGCGAGCACGGCCGCCGCCGCCACCCCGGCGGGTGCGGCGACGGCCGCCCCGGCCCGGACCGGGACCCCGGCGGCCCGGGCGGTGCCGGCCACGGTGTCCGCGAGGCGCTGCCACATGTCGGCCGGGACGGCGTCCGGCCGGCACTCCAGCGGGATCAGCACCGGACCTCCTGAGGAGGAGAGCGCGGTGAGCGCCGACTGCCGGGTGCGGTGGTCGAGTTCGGTGCGCAGCCGGCGCAGCTTGCGGTGGCCGGCCACGGTCCGGTCGACGCCGGGCGCCCGCTCGTCGGGGTGGTCGGCGACGGCGAGGCAGAGCACGGCGTAGGAGGGCGGCAGCCGGAGGCCGGCCCTGGTGGCGGTCTCCTCGGCGGGGGCGCCGTCGAGCAGCGCGGTGAGCAGGGCGAGGCGGGCGACCCGCTGCTCGTCGGCGAGGGTGCGGCGTTCCTCGACGTACCCGGCGCCGGCGGCGGAGGTGGCCTGGCGGAGCTGGTCGAGCAGCAGCCGGTTGAGCACCAGCAGGTCGGCAGCGTCGTCGTCGTGGGCGTCCCTGGTCACCAGCTCCCAGCAGACCTCCATCCCGAGGTGGTGGGCGAGCAGGACGGCGTCCAGCGGCAGGCCCTCCTCCGCCCGCCGGGCGGCGGCCTCGCGGACGGAGGTGAACTCCTCGTCGTCGGCGGGGTTCCCGGTGCGGACGGCCTGGGCGAGGGCGCGGATCCGGCGTTCGGTGACCTGGCTGAGTTCGCCCGCCACCTGCTCGTGCGGCAGGCGGCGGTAGGTCGGTACTCGGGCGAGCAGGGTGGCGATGACGGCCTCGACCAACTCGGGTACGGCGCCGAGCAGCCGCTGGTCGGCGGGCACTCCGCCGATCAGCGGGATCCGCCAACCGGGGGCGCAAGCGGGTGAATTGTGACCGGTCACAGAAAACACCGTCCAGGTCTGGGGGACACCCAAGGGCCGGGCCGGAGGGGCGACCGCATGATGGAGGCACTCGGGTTACCTGTTGGTAACAAACTTCCGTTGTGGAGGCAACAGTTGAGAACCCCACTTCTCCGCTCCGCCGCCGGACCGGTACGCCGCAGACTCCTCGGAGCACTCGGCTCGGCCCTGCTGGCCGGTGCGCTGCTCGCCGGCGCCCCCGCCACCGCCGCGCACGCCGCACCGGACGCGACCCCCACCGCGTCCGGCGTGGCGGCCCAACTGCCCCCCGACGGCGACTCGGTGGCCTCGCCGCCGGGTGCCAACGACTGGGCCTGCAAGCCGACGGCGGCCCACCCCGATCCGGTGGTCCTGGTGCACGGCACCTTCGCCAACCGCTACGAGAACTGGCTGGTGCTCTCGCCCCTGCTGAAGAGCCAGGGTTACTGCGTCTTCGCCCTGGACTACGGCATGGTCCCCGGCATCACCTCCTCCGGCAGCGGCCTGGTGCTGCCGATCGGCGGGCTCGGTCCGGCCGCCGAGTCGGCCGCGCAACTCGGCCGCTTCGTCGACCTGGTGCGCGGCGCGACCGGCGCGGCGAAGGTCGACCTCGTCGGCCACTCGCAGGGCGGCATGCTCCCGAACTACTACGTGAAGTTCCTCGGGGGTGCGTCGAAGGTCGACAAGTTGATCGGCCTGGCGCCGTCCAACCACGGGACGACGCTCGACGGCATCGCCAACCTCGCCCCGTACCTCCCCCGGGTGGCCGAGCTGATCTACACGGCCTGCCCGGCCTGCAAGGACCAGGTGGTGGACTCCGCCTTCAACCGGAAGATGGCGACGGTGGCGGACACCGTGCCCGGCGTCCGCTACACGGTGATCTCGACCGTGTACGACGAGGTCGTCACGCCGTACCGGACGCAGTTCCTCAGCGGCCCGAACGTGAACAACGTCGTCCTGCAGGACCGTTGCCCGCTCTCGCTCGCCGAGCACGTGGCCATCGCCTTCTCGCCGACCGCGTTGCACCTGGTCACCAACGCGCTCGACCCGGCCCACGCGTCCCCGGTGTACTGCGGCTGACGCGCCGTCCGGCCGCCGGGTGCGGCGGGCCGCCCGCACAGGAAGTCGGACCCGCCGGCTTCCTGTGCGGTGGTGTGTCCTGGGCGGGTGTGCCGTGCGGTGTCAGGCGGGCGGCGAGCGGAAGGTGACGGCGGCGGTCACGCCGTCGGGCCGGAGCTCGTACGGGCCGGGCCCGGCCGCCAGGGCGGCGTCGTAGCGGTCGAGCACGGTGTCGCCGACGGTGGCGCGGCCGGCCAGGCAGACCAGCAGGACGGTGCCACCGGCCGGGACGTCCACGGTGCGCGGCCCGGTGGTCAGCGCGAGGTCGGCGCTGGTGCGCCCGCGACGGGTCATCACGTTGAAGTCCACCACCGGGCCGCCGAGCAGTCGGCAGCCGGTGTCGGCCTCGCCGGAGAACGCGAACGGGCGGAACGGGGTGTCGACGAGGTGCTCGGCACCGTCGACGGTCAGGGCCATACCGGGGCCCTCGACCAGGGTGATCACCCGGTCGACACCGGGGAACGCGGAGAACGGCCCGGCGGAGGCGATGTCGGCGAGGCTGACCCGCCAGTCGAAGGCGTCCAGCCCGGCCCCGGCGGGGAACCCGGCGACCTCCCTGGTCACCCCGCCCCCGTTCAGCCACGCCGTCGCCGGGCGCTCGTCCGCCCGCAGTACCTGGATCCGCCCGGTCGTCGTCATGGCCGCATCCTGTCACGGGGCGGGACGCGGGAGTGCGCCCGGAGGGTCCGGGGCTGCCGGGGGCGCTCGCCGGGGGGAGCACGGGAGACCGCCGGTCCGCGGACCGGCGTGCGGGGGGCCGCCGCCGAGGAGGTCGGCCGGCCGTGGGTCGCCCCGGTGGGACCGTGGGTGGGTGGCGTGGTCGGTGGCCCCGACCGGGGGGTGCGCTCGCGGGGATGTGCCGCCGGTCCCGGCGTGGAGCCGGTGGGCACCCGGCCCGCCGGTCGGGAGCCCCGACCGGCGGGAGGTGCCGCGGGCCGTCGTGCGGTGGCCGGCGGCGGGTGCGACGCGTGGTGGGGCGTCCTCACCACCCGCCGTACCCGGCGACGGGCTCCGTCAGGGGGTGCGGCGGGCGGTGAGGGGGAGCAGGGCGGCGAGGACGGCGGCGAGCGCGACCGAGGTGAGGGCGAGCGGGAGTCCGACGGCGTCGGCGAGGAAGCCGATCACCGGCGGGCCGATCAGCATGCCGCCGTAGCCCAGGGTGGAGGCGAGCGCGACGCCCTGCGGGCCGCCGGTGGCGCCGGCCTGGGCGATGGCGAGCGGGAAGATGTTGGCCAGGCCGAGGCCGACCAGCACGAACCCGGACAGCGCGAGCGGTACCGAGGGCGCGAGTGCGGCCAGCAGCATGCCGGCCGCGGCGGTCAGGCCGCCGAGGACGATCACCCGGTTCTGGCCCAGCCTGATGGAGAGCCAGGTGCCGCCGACCCGGCCGCTGGTCATCGCGAAGGCGTAGGCGGCGTACCCGGCGGCGGCCGTGCCGGCACTGGCGTGGACGTCGTCGGTGAGGTGCAGGGTGGTCCAGTCCGCGATGGCGCCCTCGCCGTAGGCGCAGCAGAGCGCGGTGAGGCCGAGCAGCAGGACGAGCAACCGGGCGTGCGGCACCCGGGCCGACTCCTTGGGGGCGGCCGGGGCGGCCGGAGCGGTGCGGGAGTCGGGGGAGGCGGGCGAGGCGGGGGAGTCGGCCGCCCGGCCGGGGGCGACGAGCGGCGCGGCCGGGCCGCGGAGCAGCACGACGCCCGCGCCCGCGGTGACGGCCAGGCCCAGCAGGCCGCTCAGGGCGAGCGCCCACGTGGTGGTGAGGGTGCCGGCGAGCAGGCCGCCGACGCCCGCGCCGAGCAGGCCGCCGAGGCTGTACCCGGCGTGGAAGCTCGGCATCACCGGGCGGCGCAGCTGGGCCACCAGGTCGACGGCGGCGCTGTTCATCGCGACGTTGGCGCCGCCGTACCCCGCCCCGAAGAGCAGCAGGACGCCGCCGAGCGCCGCGACCGAGTGGGCGTGGGCGGGCAGCGGGACGGCGAGGCTGAGCAGCGCCAGCGAACCGACGGTGACCGGTCGCGAGCCGTACCGGAGGCAGAGCCGGCCGACCAGGGGCATGGTGGCGACGGCGCCGGCCGAGACGCAGAGCAGGGCGAGCCCGAGCGCGCTGTGGGAGGCGCTGACCTGGCTGCGGATGTCCGGGATGCGGACCACCCAGGCGGCGAAGAGGAAGCCGTCGACGGCGAAGAAAGCGGTGAGTGCGAGCCGTGCCGCGCCCCAGGGGGTGCCGGAAGCGGCCGGAGTGCTGCGAGACTGGAGGGACGGCCGGTCGACCCGGTCATGGACGTGGATTTTGTTTCGGAGCGGCACAAAGTAACAATAGGGCCGTGCAGCTCACTCCATCAAGTCCGAAGCCCGGCTCCGGGGCCGACCACGACGCCCAGCGTGACGCCCACCGCCGCTCGGCCCCCGATCGCGGTCGCACGCTGCTCGGCCCGGCGCTCTCGCTCATCCA
Source organism: Kitasatospora sp. NPDC005751 (assembly GCF_040630835.1). Taxonomy (NCBI): domain Bacteria; kingdom Bacillati; phylum Actinomycetota; class Actinomycetes; order Kitasatosporales; family Streptomycetaceae; genus Kitasatospora; species Kitasatospora sp. NPDC005751. The sequence goes on along the minus strand of NZ_JBEXYC010000033.1, from coordinate 44,963 downwards.
CACCGGCCAGACCCCCACCCGCTCGGCGCTCACCCGTGCGCTGGACGTCACCCGGGCCACCGCCGGAGCGGTCACCGCGGAGCTGGAGGCGCTCGGCCTCATCACCGTCGACTCCCGGCCGGCCGGCGGCGGTCGCGGCCGCCCGTCGCACCGGCTGGCCATCGACCCGGCCGGTCCGGTGGTGATCGCCGGCCAGATCCACGCCGACGGACTGAGCGTCACCCTCGCCGGACTCGGCGGACTGCTCGATCCGCCCGTGCACCGGCCGCTGCCCGCCGCCACCGACCCGGTCCGGATGCTGCGCGCCGTGGCCGAGGCCGGCGCCGAACTGGCCCGCCACAGCAGCCGCCGCTGCCTCGGTGCCGCGCTCGCGCTGCCCAACCCGGTCACCGAGCCGGACGGCACCGCGCTCGCCGCCCTGCACTTCGCCTGGCCCAGCGGCACGCCCGTCGCCGACCTGTACGACGTCGAGGTCGGCCGCGCCGAGAACGGCCCGCTCGCGCTGGACCCGCTGCCCACCGCGATCGCCAACGACGCCAACCTCGGCGCCCTCGCCGAGTACCGGCACGGCGCCGGCCGGGGCGCCCGCCATCTGCTGCTGGTCACCTCCGGCCACCGGGGCGTCGGTGGCGCGCTGGTGATCGACGGCCGCCTGCACACCGGGAGCGCCGGGCTGGCGCTGGAGGTCGGCCACCTCACCGTCGACCCGCAGGGCCGCCCCTGCCAGTGCGGCAACCGCGGCTGCCTCAACGCCGAGACCGACCCGGACGCGCTGTTCGCCGCCGCTGGGCTCACCCCCGACCCGGACCGCCCGCTGCTCGACCAGGCCGGCGAGCTCTGCCGGGCCGCCGCGACGGACGAGCGGGCCCGGGCGGCCGTCGAGCACGTCATCGACCGGCTCGGCCTCGGACTGGCCGGCGTCGCCAACATCCTCAACCCGGACCGGGTGGTGCTCAGCGGTCTGCACCTCGATCTGCTGGAGGCCGCGCCGGAGCGGCTGCGGGCGGTGGTCGCCGAGCGCAGCCTCTGGGGGCGCAGCGGCCGGGTGCCGATCGTGGGCGCCGAGCTGGCGCACGGCGCACTGGCGGGCGCGGCCGAGCTGGCGTGGCGGCCCTACCTCGCCGACCCGCAGTCGGTGCAGGCGGGGGCGTAGCGCGGCGGGCGGCGGCGGAGCGCGACGAGGCCCGGTGGCCGTGGATAAGCGGAAGCTGGGGCTACGAAAACCGTCACTTATCGTGACTCTCGTACACTCGTAGTGAGCAACCGGGGGGTTCGAGCGAGGAGAGTGACGATGGGTGCGCAGCTGAGTGCCGAACGGACCGAGGATGTGGACCGCTCCGACGCGGCCTACCGCGGCTGGCTCAAGGAGGCGGTGCGCAAGGTCCACGCCGACGCCAACCGCTCGGCCGACACCCACCTGCTCCGGTTCCCGCTCCCCCTCGACTGGGGCATCGACCTCTACCTCAAGGACGAATCCACCCACCCCACCGGCTCGTTGAAGCACCGGCTGGCCCGCTCGCTGTTCCTGTACGGGCTCTGCAACGGCTGGATCCGGCCCGGCAAGCCGGTGATCGAGGCGTCCAGCGGCTCCACGGCCGTCTCCGAGGCCTACTTCGCCCAGCTCATCGGCGTGCCGTTCATCGCGGTGATGGCCAAGTCCACCAGCCAGTCCAAGATCGACCTGATCGAGTTCCACGGCGGCGAGTGCCACCTGGTCGAGCGCTCCGACGAGGTGTACGCGGCCTCCGCCCGGCTCGCCGAGGAGACCGGCGGCCACTACATGGACCAGTTCACCTACGCGGAGCGGGCCACCGACTGGCGGGGCAACAACAACATCGCCGAGTCGATGTTCGCCCAGCTGCGCCTGGAGCCGCACCCGGAGCCGGCCTGGATCGTCGCGACCGCCGGGACGGGCGGGACCTCGGCGACCATCGCCCGGTACGTGCACTACATGCAGTACGACACCCGGATCTGCGTCGCCGATCCGGAGAACTCCTGTTTCTTCGAGGGCTGGGTCGGCCACGATCCGGACGCGGTCTGCGAGAGCGGCTCGCGGATCGAGGGGATCGGCCGGCCGCGGATGGAGCCGAGCTTCGTGCCCGGCGCGATCGACCGGATGATGAAGGTCCCGGACGCCGCCTCGATCGCGGCCGTGCGGGTGCTGGAGCAGGTGCTCGGCAAGAAGGCCGGCGCCTCCACCGGGACGGGGCTGTGGAGCGCGCTGAAGATCGTCGCCGAGCTGCGGGCGGCCGGGGTGCGGGGCAGTGTGGTCACCCTGATCTGCGACCCGGGCGACCGCTACCTCGACAAGTACTACTCGGACGACTGGCTGGCCGGGGAGCGGATCGACATCGCGCCCCATCGGGCCCGGCTGGAGTCCTTCCTGGCCGGCGGGGCCTGGACCGGCTGACCCGCGGCGGGCGTCACTCCTGCCCCTGGCATCGCCGCGGGCGGGGGTGGCGCTGCTCCTTTTCATGGCTCTATTGCCTAGCACTGCTAGAGTCGATGTCATGTCAATCCAGGAGCGCCGCGGGCGCGAACGCGCCGAGCGTCACCAGCTGATCATTCGAACCGCCCGCGAGCTGGCGGAGTCCGAGGGCTGGGAGGCGGTGACGACCCGCCGGCTGGCCGAGCGGATCGAGTACAGCCAGCCCGTGCTCTACAGCCACTTCGCCGGCAAGGACGCGATCGTGGCCGCCGTCGCGCTGGAGGGCTTCGCGGAACTCGCCGCCGAGCTGCGGGCGGTCACCCGCGGGGCGGCCGGGCCGGCCGGGGCCTTCCGCGCCGTCGCGGGCCGCTACCTGGCGTTCGCGGCGGCCAACCCGGCGCTCTACGACGCGATGTTCGTGCTCGCGACGGACCTGCCGTTCGGCCGTCCGGACTCGCCCGCCCCGCTGAAGGAGGCGTTCGCCGCCCTCGCCGGACCGGTCGCCGAGGTGGCCGGGGCCGAGGACCCGGAGCCCTTCACCGAGGTGGTCTGGGCGGCCCTGCACGGCCTGGCCACCCTCGCCCGGAGCGGCCGGCTCCGGCCGGACCACGCGGAGCCCCGCCTGGCGCTGCTAGTGGACCGGATGCTGGGCGACGAGGCGGCCGCGGAACGCGGCTGAGCGCGGGGGCCGGGCGGGTGTCCACCTGCCCGGCGGACGCTGGTCAGGGCAGGCGGGCCGTCGGCAGGTCGGCGGGGACGAGCAGTTGCAGCTCCTCGGTCGACGGATCCGCGAGGTGGGCGACCCGCATGGCGTGCCGCTCCACCATCGTCTCGAAGACCTGCCGCGCGGTGCGCCCGTTGCCGAAGTTGGGGCCGCGCTCCAGCGTCCCGAAGTGCAGGAGCAGCGCGCCCTCGGTCGCCTCGGCCAGCGCGTACTCGTGCTCGGCGCACTGCGCGCGGGCGATCTCCAGCAACTCGTCCGCGGAGTAGTCGGGGAAGGTGATGGTGCGGGAGAACCTGGACGAGACACCGGGGTTGGCGGAGAGGAAGCGTTCCATCTCGGCGGTGTAACCGGCCACGATGACGACCACTTCGTCCCGGTGGTCCTCCATCAGTTTGACCAGGGTGTCGATCGCCTCCCGGCCGAAGTCCCGGGCCCCGTCCTCGGGTGCCAGCGCGTACGCCTCGTCGATGAAGAGCACGCCGCCGCGCGCCCGGTCGAAGGCGGCCGCGGTGCGGATCGCGGTGGAGCCGATGTGCTCGCCGACCAGGTCCACCCGGGCCACCTCGACCAGGTGCCCGCGCTGGAGCACCCCGAGCGAGGCCAGGATCTCGCCGTAGAGCCGGGCCACGGTGGTCTTGCCGGTGCCGGGGGCCCCCGTGAAGACGAGGTGGCGGCGGAGCGAGGGGGCCTTCAACCCGGCCTGGCGGCGCCGGCGCCCGACCGCGATCAGGTCGATCAGGGTCCGGACCTCCTGCTTGACGGTGGCCAGGCCGACCAGCGCGTCGAGTTCGGCCAGCGCCTCGTCGGCCGGGCGGCAGTCCGGGATCGGCCCGATCGCCGAAGGCGCCGGCAACGCCGGTGCGGTGGACGTCAGTCGGGCGGCCCGTGCGGTCCGTGCGGCGCGGGGGGCCGGCAGCTCGGCGGCCGGAGCGGCCGGGGCGACGTCGTCCGACGTGCAGGCCTCCACCACCGGGCCGGGTTCGGAGAACTCGAAGCCGGCCCGTTCGTTCTGCTCGGCCCGGCAGCGGGTCAGCACGGTGCGGCAGCCGTCGATGATGTGGAAGCCGAAGCCCTTGCCGTGCGAGACCCGGCAGTCCTCGAAGGTGCCCCGGCCCTGGGCGGAGACGTAGACGCCGGCGTCCGAGCTGGCCCGGACGGTGCAGTCGCGCAGGACCGGGTCGGCGCCCTTGGTGACGATCACGCCGGTCGCGACGTCGGAGATCTCGCAGTCGGTGAGCAGCCCGCCGCTGCCGTGGTCGCGGAACCAGAGCCCGGTGCCGGCCTCCTGGACCCGGCAGCCGCTCAGCGTCACCCCGGCGCCGCCGCTGACCGAGACGGCCGAGCTGCGGATCCGGCTGAACGAGCAGCCCTCGGCGGTGGCGGCGGAGTCGCGGTCCAGCACGAAGAGCGCGTCCGGCAGGTCGTGCAGCGAGCAGTCGGTGAGGGTCAGCCGGGCGCCGTCGCTGACCCAGAGGGCCGGGTACTCGCCGGTCGAGCTGTGGATCTCGCAGGATTCGGCGGTGGCTTCGGTGCCCTGGTCCCAGACCGAGAGCGCACCGCGCCCGAAGTCCCGCACGGTGGTGCCGGTCAGCGTGAGCCGGGCCCGGCCGCGCAGGTCGGCGCCGTTCTCCGGCAGGTCGTGCACCCGGCAGCCGGTCAGGACGAGTTCGGCCTCGCTGTCCAGGGTGATCCCGTTGCCGGTGACCCGGTGGATGTCGCAGTCGACCAGCCGGCCGCCGGCGTGGGCCTCGGCCTGGACGCCGCTGCCGCGGATCTCGTAGATCTCGCAGCCGGTCAGCTCGGCGGCGCTGCCCGGGTCGGTCAGGAGCACCCCGGCGCCGGTCGCGTGGTGGACCCGGCAGCGTTCCAGCGCGGCCGTGGCCCCGCCGAGCACGGCCAGTCCGGCCTGTCCGGCGGCGGCGACCTCGCAGTCCTCGAAGGCCGCCGCGGTGCCCTCGCCGCGCAGCCGCAGGCCCAGCCCGGCGGGGTTGGCGACCACGCAGCCGCGCAGGGTGGGCCGGGCCCCGCCGGTGACCTCGACGCCGGTGGCCGAGCGGGTCTCCACCCGGCAGCCGCCGAGCGCGGGCGTCGCCTCCGGGCCGGTGATCAGCACGGCCGGGAGGGAGCTGTCGCTGCCCTCGATCACCAGGTCGCGGACGGTCGCGGCGGCCGTGACGGTCAGCGGGACACCGCTCGGGGGGTCGATCCGGACCGTGCCGGGGCCCTGCGCGGGGACGATCGTGACCGGCTTGTCCAGGACGAGGTTCTCCCGGTAGGTGCCGGGTCGGACGGTCACGGTGTCGCCCGGCTCGGCGGCCGCGAGGGCCTCCGTGAGGGTGTCGTACTCGCCGGCGCGGCGACGCCAGCGGGAGGCGCTGTCCTGGGTGACTCGGACCCTGTGCTCAGCCATGACGGTCTGTCGTCCCCACCTTCATCGAGCCGGCGATCCCATCGGGCCGCACGCGCGGGGTGCGCGGGTGGCCCGCCCACCGTAGCGCGCCCGCGACGGTGCTCCGGCCGCCGGCGGCCGGCCCCGGGCGGGGACCGTTCCGGGTTCCACACATGTTTCAACGAGCGCACACAGTCGGGGTTCCGAACGCGGCGCCGGCGCGGCCGTGTCCGGCGACGGCGCATCCGGGGCGCGGAGCGGCGCCCGGGGCGGCGACAGGGCGGTGTACGGAGGGCCGTTCGTGGCCAAGGCCGGGGCGCCCGGGCCCCCGGAGGGGCCGGCCCACCGGGCGACGGCCGCGCGGACCGCGGGTCCGTCGGCGGCGCGGGCGGGAGGGGCGCCCGCCGCTCGCGGGCGCCCCCGGCTCACACCCGTTCGTCCGTCGGCCAGTGCGCGCCGCCCTCCAGCAGCTCGACCTCGTCGCCGAGCCGGAGCGTGCCGAGCACGTCGCCCCCGACGCCGGCCGGGCGCTCGGGGATCAGGTTCTGCCCGAACGAGGCCTTCTTCAGCAGCCGGTGGTGCCGGGCCAGGGTGCGCAGCGGCTCGGGACCGCGCCGCTCGCCGCTCTCCTGGTCGGTGGTGGTGACCACGCAGCGCCCGCACGGCTTGACCACCTTGAAGGTCAACTCGCCGATCCGGATCCGGCGCCAGCCGTCCTCGGCCCACGGCTCGCTGCCGGAGACGACCACGTTGGGGCGGAACCGGGCCATCGGGAGCACCTCGTGGCCCTCCGGGTGCTCCTGTGCGATCAGCGCGTTGAGCCGGTCCAGCGAAGCGGTGGTGGTGAGCAGCAGCGGGAAGCCGTCGGCCATCGAGACGGTGTCGCCGGGCCCGCCGAACTTCGGGTCGACCGGGCGGGCCCGGGGGTCGTCCAGGTGCACCAGCCGGTAGTCGCCGTTCAGCTGCTCGGCGATCCAGAGCTGGGCTTCCTTGGCGGCCTCGGCGGCGTGGAACCGGGTGCCCCACACCTCGACCTCGGCGAGCGGGTCGCCGGCGGCGGCGCCGGGCGCCGGAACCTCGATCCGGGAGCCGCCGGGGGCGGTCAGCACCAGCGTGCCGTCGGCGGCCGGTTCGGCGCGGATCAGACCGACGGCGGTGTCGTCGCGCTGGCTGACGAAGCGCCCGGTGGCGTCCACCAGCATCCAGCGCCGGTCGCCGGCCAGCCCCCACGGCTCGACCCGGGCCTGCTCGGGGCTCAGGCGGTACATCGACTTGACGGGGTGGATGTGGAGTCCGGTGAGCAGCATCCCCCCATCCTGCCAGCTCCCCCCGGGAGCCCGGCGTCCCGCCCTCCGCGGCCGCCCGGGGCCGGAACGCGCACGGACCGCCCGGACGCCGTGGGGTGGCGGTCCGGGCGGTCCGTGGATGACCCGTTTCTCCGTGCGCCCGGCGCGGGATGACGTCGGGATCGTGCTCAGGTGCTGCGGGCGGGGGCCGGGTGGGGCCGGCCGGGGGTGTCGGTCAGTAGCCCTGCCCCTGGGGCTGGTAGCCCTGTTGGAACTGGGCGGGCTCGCCGTACGGGCCCGGACGCTGCGGCTGCATCGGGCGGACCGGGGCGACCGGGGTGACGGCCGGGCGCAGCTGCGCGCCGCCGAACCCCTGCTCGCCGCCCTGGCCCTGGAAGCCGCCACCGTTCTGGCCCGGGGCGCCGAAGGACTGCTGGCCGCCGAAGCTCTGCTGCCCGCCGAAGCTCTGCGGGCCACCGTGCGGCTGACCGCCGCCCTGCGGCTGGCCGCCGAAGGAGCCGGGCGCGCCCATCGGCTGCGCGCCGAAGGTCTGCTGGCCGCCCTGGCCGGCCCCGACGAAGGTGTTCTGGCCGCCGAAGCTCTGGCCGCCGGAGGGCTGGAAGGCGCCGCCGCCGGTGGCCTGCGAGAAGCCGGGGGCGGGGGCCTGCGGCCGCTGTGCGGACAGGTACGGCTGGGGGGCGCCGTAGCCGGGGGCGGGCGGCTGGGGCGCGGAGGCGTACGCCGGTGCGGGCTGCGCCGGGATGTACGCCGTGGCGGGGCCGGCGGAGGGAGCGCTGCTCGGGCCGGGGCCCAGGGCGAGGCGCGCGGGCGGCAGCGCGGGGAGGTTGCTGCCGGGGGTGTCGTACCCGGTCGCGTACCGGTTCTCGTAGGACTGGCCGAGGCTTGATCCGTAACCGGACGACAGTGCCGGCGGCAGGGCGGCCGGCACGTTGATGGGCGCGATCTGCGGGACACCGCGCTCTGCGACGAGGCTGTCGTAGATGGGCGTGCCGGAGGAGAAGGACGGAGGGGGGTAGCCGACTCCGTCGTAGGAGCGGGGCGAGGTCATGGGGCATACGGTAAGCCCACAATGCGCCTGCTGAGGAGAGTGGGAGGGCGAGCAGTTCGAGTGTTTACACAGTCTTCGCTCGCACAAAAGTTTCGAAAGTGCGAAGAACGGACATTCCGGCGACGACTTCCGGCCAGCTTCGGACCGGGGTGCGCGGTCGAACAGAGCCCGGACTGGGCTGGTGAAGCCCCGTGCGGTGACGGGCCGGTGAACGGTTCCGGGCCGGGCGAAGAAACTTTTGCGGTCAGGGCGTGCGCCGGCGCATTCAAGCCCCCGCCGACTGCGCGGCGAGGGCTCGTGAATGTTTCGGGGATAAAGTCACGGTGAGAGCCGCCGGGCGTGGCAGAACCCGAGGTCAGCGCACCTGGAGCGGCTCCGCCGCGGACTGCGCCGGGAAGCCCGGCCGACCGGCCACCTCGGAGGTGCAGAACGAGCAGCGCACCGCCGCCGCCGGGATCGGGCTCAGGCACTCCGGGCAGTCCGCCTTGGCCACCGGGGCGGGCTTGGCGCCGTCCAGCCGGGCCTGCAGCCGGCCGACCGGGACCACCACGATGAAGTAGATCACCGCGGCCACCAGCACGAAGCTGATCAGCGCGTTCACGAAGACGCCGTACGGGAAGTTCGTCCCGGCCACCGCGAAGGTCTTCTGCGTGAAGTCGCCGACGGCGCCGCTCGCGACCCCGATGAGCGGGGTGAGGAACGCCGTGACGAACCCGGTGACGACAGCGGTGAACGCGGCACCGATGACGATGCCGACCGCGAGGTCCACGACGTTTCCGCGCAGCAGGAAGCTGCGGAATCCCTTGAGCACCGGGTGACTCCAAATCCGTACGGGGGAGGGTGAGATGGGACCGCGGGCCCCGGCCGGACATCCTGCCGACCGGGCGGGGCCGCGGTCCAACCGCGTTCACCCGATCCGCCTAACGGGACGCGGCCCGGTCAGGCGGCGCGCAGACGCTCCGCGTACGGCTGGATCCGGACTACCGCTCCGGCGATCCGGCGTACCGTGGGCGCGTCCATCTGGGTCCAGAGCGGCACCGTCAGCACCGAGTCCGCCAGCCGGTCGGTCAGCGGGAGCGACTCGGCCTGGCCGAGGTGGGCGTAGGCCCGCTGGCGCTGCACCGGCGGGTGGAAGTAGCGGCGCGAGTCGATGCCCTCCGCCCTGAGCGCGTCGGCGAGTTGGCGCGCGCTGAGCCCGAACGCCGCGGCGTCCAGGATGAGCGTGAGGTCCTTGAAGGTGGACACGTCGCCGTCCTCCGGCAGGGCCAGCCGCAGCCCCGGCAGTCCGGCGGTCACGGCGGCGAACTCGGCGACGAGTGTGCCCCGGTGGACCACCCGTTCGGGCAGCCCGGCCAGCCAGTTGAGACCGACGGCGGCGTGCAGCTCGCTCATTCGGGCATTCAGGCCGGGGAACAGCGTGTCGTAGTCGCCCGGGTTGCCGTAGTCGCGGGCGGTGCGCAGCCGTCCGGCGAGCGCGGCGTCCTGGGTAGCGACCAGGCCGCCCTCACCGGCCACCGCGACCTTGGTGGGGCTCATCGAGAACACTTCGGCGTAGCCGAAGTTGCCGATCGGCACACCGCGGCGGCTGCTGCCGAAGCCGTGCGCGGAGTCGTACACCAGCGGCACGCCGGCCGCGTCGGCGACCTCCTGGAGGCGCTCCACCTGGCAGGGCGTGCCGTACACGTGGGTGGCCATCAGCGCGGCCGGGCGGTCGGCGGCGGCGAGCCGGGCGGCGGCGTCCTCGGGGTCCAGGGTGATGTCCCGCTCACGGGCCTCGGCGAACACCGGGGTGCCGCCGGCCCAGTGCGCGGCGTGGGCGGTGGCGGAGAAGGTGAAGCCGGGCATCACCACCGGCCGGCCGTCGGCCACACCGGCCGCCTGGAGCACCAGCATCAGGCCGGCGGTGCAGTTGGAGACGGCCACCACGTGCGGCACGTCCAGCAGTTCGGCGGCGGCCTCCTCCAGCTCGGCGACGGTGCGGCCGTTGGTCAGTTGCCCGCTGTCCAGGACGGCGCCGAGCCGCTCCAGCAGGGTGGCGCGGTCCGGGACCTGGACGCGGGTGAGCGGGAGCCCCTCCGGGAAGGCGGGCGTGCCGCCGAGGGCGGCCGGCAGGGCAAGGGTGTCGGTGGTCATCAGATACCTCCGTGGGTAGTCCGGTGCTCGCCAGTGGCGGGGGAGTGCGAACGGGCGGTGGTGTCCGCGAGGTCGGCGGAGCCCTGGCACCGGGCGCCGGGACGGGCCGGAGCCGGGGCGGGGGGAGGGGTCAGGGCGCGGTGGATCCCCCTCGGGACGGCGCCGCCTCCCCGGGCTCCCGTCCGCCGAGCCGGACGGGGTGGAGCCCGGGCGGCCGCCGCCGGCCGCCCCACTGCCCCGGCGCCACCCGCCAGACCGGCGGCGGCCGGCGCTCGGCGGCCCCCCGGGCGGCGGTGGAGGCGGCCGGGACGACCAGCAGGACCAGCACCAGGGGCAGTACCTGGACGCGTTCGCGGGACAGGATGCCCATGTTGTTGATGGTCGAGAAGGCCCAGCAGAACAGCAGCGTGTAGACGGTGGTGAAGGCGACGTAGGACCGCTGCACGAAGAGCCGCGGCACTCTGCTGAGCTGCGGCCAGCTCCGGATGAACATCACCAGCAGGGCGAAGCACTCCACCGACTGGATCAGGTTCTGGATGTTCGAGGCCTCGAAGGGGAAGGGCCGGAAGAGCACGCTGACCACGGCGACCGGCAGCCCGGCCGGATTCAGGCTGAACCGCGGCGCGGCGTCCTCCGGGGCGGTCGCGCTGATCATCGAGTTGCCCTGGCTGGTGCGCCGCGAGGTCTCCGAGAGCACCTGGTTGACGGCGTCGCCGCCGGTGCCGTCGGTACCGAAGAAGGTCGAGACCTGTTGCAGCATCAGCACCGCCATCGCGCCGAGCACCACGGCGGTCAGGATGGTCCGCAGCGGTCCGAGCGCGCTGGCCTGCCGCGGCCGCTTGCGCAGCACGTAGGCGACCAGCAGGCCGGCCCCGGCGAGCGCGGTGACGTGCGGGCGGACCATCGCGGTGCCGACCGAGCCGAGCGCGACGCAGGCGAAGGCGCCGAACCGGCGGTCCAGCAGCCGGGCGGTCCCGTAGGTGGTCAGGCCCAGGCAGAACATCATCCAGGCGTCCTTGCCGATGCTGGACGGCCAGAACAGCAGCGAGGGCAGGAAGAAGACCAGCTTGGCGTACTTGCGGGTGTCCGCCTCGGGGAAGGCGATCTGCAGGGCCCGCCAGAACAGCAGCAGTCCCCAGAAGCCCAGCCAGGAGAAGACCAGGAAGCCACCGATCAGCGACGGCCCGGTGATCGCGTAGACCACCCCGGTGACGATGATGACGAACCCGGTGCCGGCGACCTTCATCCCGAGGTCGTAGTGCACGCCGGCCAGCAGGTCGGCCTGCCCCAGGTAGGTGGCGAGCTCGGCGCCCTTCTGGTGGTACATCTTGGCGTCGGCCGCGCCGCCGTACAGCACGAAGGCCATCAGGTAGCGGGGGAAGGCGCAGAGCAGCTTGGCGGTCATGGCCAGCATCAGCAGCCGGAACACGTCCCGCTCGGGGTTGGCGGCGGCGATCCGGGCCAGGACCGGGGTGCCGACGGCCATCAGCACCGGCAGGACCAGCAGCGCGCCCCAGGTGTCGTACGAGGTGTGCACCATGGCGACGACGAAGAGCGTGACGTAGGCCGTCACCAGGGTGGCGGCGACGGCGGACGGCCAGGGCACCCGGGCCCGGACGGCGGCGACGGCGGACGGCCGGGGTGTGCGGCGCGGCACGGCCCGGGCCGGAGCCGGCCGGGGCATCAGAAGACCTCCAGGTCACCGAGGGTGAACCGCCAGTCGGGCAGGGTCAGTGCGGTCCGGCCGGTCGGGGTGCGCGCGGCGAGCGTCATCCCGGTGCGGGGGGCCCGCAGGAAGCCGGAGCGCAGCGCCGCGGCGGCGGCCTCGGTGCCGGGGGAGAGGTGCGTGGCGACGTGGTCGCAGCCGGACTCGCGGGCGGCGGCGCGCAGCAGCCGGGCGGCGCTGTCCCGGTCGCCGGGGCGGACCAAGACGTCGGCGAGGGTGAACTCGGCGAGCGGGCCGCGGCGTCGGGGCCGGCCGACGGCCAGGCCGGTCAGCTCGCCGCCCCGGTGGCAGGTGAGGACGCGGTAGTCCAGGCCGGGGGCCTCGCCGTAGCGCCAGCGCAGGAACTCCGGGGTGCGGAGCACGGCGAGGCGGGGATCGGCGCGGTCGGCGGCGGCCCGCTCGCGCAGCAGCTCGGCCAGCGGGCCGTCGGCGCCGGCCATCGGGTCGCCGGCGGGGCCTCCGGAGGAGCCGGTGGCCGCGTCGGGAGCGGCCCGGCCGGCGGTCCGGTTCCGGCGGTCGGCGGTGGTCGGGCCGTCGGGAGCGGCCCGGTCGGCGGTCCGGGGCGGGTCGGGGAGCGTCACGCGGTCGGCGAACCACGACCGGGCGGTGGGCAGCCCGCAGGCCGGTGGCGCGGCCGCGCCGGCCGGGGTGCGGGCCAGCGCCGCCCGCACTCCGCGGGCGAACGCGGCCGGGCGGACCGGGCGCAGGGCCACCGGTACCCGGCCGAGTTCCTGCCAGCCCATCTTCCGGTACCCGGGCAGGCTGTTCCCGTTGGGCGTGTTGAAGACCAACTCGGCCTCACCGGCGACCTGTCCGAGCAGGTCCAGGGTGAGCCGGCGGAAGATCCCGCGGCCCCGGAAGTCCGGGTGGGTCGCGGTGTCCACCGGCCGGACGGCGGTGACGGTACGGCCGGTGGAGCCCTCGTGCCACTGCCAGCGCAGGAACAGCCGCACCCCCGCGAGCCGCCCCTGCGGGGTCTCGGCGACCAGGCCGGGGCTGGCGCCGAAGGGCCCCAGCCGGTGCTTCCAGCCGAAGAAGTCGGCGGTGCGGGTGCCGGTGGGGCCGCCGGCCAGGGAGGCGGTCAGCAGGTCGAGCACCGCGGGGAGGTCGTCCTCCGCGAGCGGGCGGAACGTCAGCTCGGCAGGGGCGGGCAGGGCACTCACGTCCGGACTCGCTCTCCGTTCGGTGGTAGCAGCCTTCGGGGGACCAGGGGGGCTCAGCGCCGCAGCACCTTCTCGTACACCGCCTCCACGGCCCGCTGGGCGCCCGCGACGTCGAAGCGGGCGGAGCGCTCCCGCGCCGCCGCCCCGAGGCGTTCCCGCAGCTCCGGGTCGTCGGCCAGCCGGCCGAGCGCGGCGGCCAGGGCGACCGGGTCACCGGGCTCCACCAGGAGGCCCTGCTCGCCGTCGTCGAGCACCTCCGGCATGCCGCCGACCCGGGTGACCACGGCCGGCAGGCCGCTCGTCATCGCCTCCATCAGGGCCACCGGCAGGCCTTCCTGACGGGAGCTCAGGGTGAAGACGTCCAGTCCCGGCAGTAGCGCGGGGACGTCCGGGCGGGAGCCGGTGAACAGCACGCTGTCGGCCACCCCCAGCTCGGCGGCCCGGGCCCGCAGCCGCTCGTCCAGGGGCCCGGCGCCGATCACCACCAGCCGGGCCGGCGGTCGGCCGCGGCGCAGCTCGGCATGGGCGGCGAGCAGCGTGGACTGGTCCTTCTTCGGTGTCAGGTTGCCGACCGTGCCGACCACGAACGCGTCCTGCGGCAGGCCGAGTCCGGCCCGCGCGGCGGCCCGGGCGGCCGGTCCCTGCGGGGCGCCGGCCAGGTCCGGTCCGTGGTGCACCACGTGCACCCAGGCACCGGGCCGGCGGCGCGCGGCCGGGATGGTCCGCTCGACGGCGTGCGAGACGGCGATCACCGCGTCGTTGCGCCGGTAGGTCAGCGCGTTGGCCCAGCGGGTGGCCGGGCGGTAGCGGTCCCAGACGTTGTGCTCGGTGTGGACCAGGCGCGGCGCGCCCCCGCCGCCGAGCCCGTACGACAGCAGCCGGGCGGCGGTGGCCGGGACGGGCATGTGGGTGTGCACCAGGCCGTAGCGGCGGTCGGCGAGCAGGCGGCGCAGCCGCAGCGGCCAGCGCGGGTCGGCCCGGCCGGGCGCGCCCGGCACGCCGCCCAGGCAGTGCACCCGCACGCCGGCCTCGGTGAGCGCGGGGGCGAGCGCGTCCTTCCAGGGCAGTACGTAGGCGACCTCGACCTCGTAGCGCGAAGCGTCCACCTGGCGGGCGCAGTTGAGCAGCAGCTGCTCGGCGCCCCCGCGGCCGAGGCCCTTGGCCAGCCAGAGCACCCGGGTGCGTCCGGTCACCGCTCCTCCGCCTCGCGCAGCAGGGCCGGCTCGCCCGGGTCGCCGCCGACCGCACCGGCCGTGGGGCCGTGGCCGTTGACGCCCGGACCGGCGTCGGGGCGGGTCCGGCCCGGTCCGGCGGCGTCACGCCGGGCCCAGCTCGGCGCCGCCCGGTCGGAACCCCGCTCGGTGCCCCACTCGGCACCTCGCTCGGCGCCCCGGTCCGAGCCCCAGTCGGGCCCCCGGTCCGCGCCCCAGTCGGGCCCCCGGTCCCGGCCCCGGTCCCGGCCTCGCTCCAGGGCCCGGTCGGGGGCCCGGTCCACTGCCGGCGCGGCCGGGCGCGGCAGGGTGGACGGGGCGGCCCGGCCGCCCGGTGCCGCCGGTCCGCCGACCGTCCCGGTGCGCCGGCGCCGTCCGCCCGGGCCGAAGCTGGCGAGCAGCGCCACCCCGGCCACCGGCACCCCGGTCCGGGAGAGCAACTCGGCGACCCGGTCCGCCTGTTCGGGGGTCACATTGCCGCTGCGCACGGTGACCAGCACCGCGTCGGCGTGCTGGACCAGGTCGTAAGCGTCGTTGGCGTGCAGCAGCGGCGAAGTGTCCACCAGGATCACGTCGGCGTGGCGGCGGGCCCGGCGCAGGACCTCGGCGGCGCGCAGCACCAGTGCGGCCGGGTAGGCGGTGGTGTTGCCGCCGGTGATCAGCGAGACGCCCGCCACGTTGGTCGGCCGGATCAGGTCGTCCAGCTCGCCGAGCCGCTCGCCGCTGAGCAGCTCGGCCATCCCCGGACCGCCGCCCACGCCGAGGTGAGCGTGCAGCTGCGGGTGGCGGAAGTCGCAGTCCAGGACGAGCACTTCGCGACCGGTCTCGGCGAGCGCGGCGGCCAGGTTGGCGACGGTGGTGGTCCGTCCGTCCCCGCTGCCGCCGGAGGCCACCAGCACCACGGGTGCCGGATCGGCGGGCCGGCGCGGGGCGGGCTCGGCGCGCTCCCACTCGGCGGGCCCGGCGGCCGAACGGCCGAGCGCGTCCGGCCCGGTGAGCAGCAGGGTGGAGCGCAGCGAGCGGTACGCCTCGGCGGCCGGGTCCGAGGGGCGGGCCCGGACCAGCGGTTCGCGCAACCGCCGCAGCCGGCGGGAGAGTTGCGGCACCTCGCCGATCACCGGCAGGTTGAAGCCCTCCTCGACGGCGTTGCGGGTGCGCAGCCGGGTGTCCATCCGGCTGAGCATCAGCGCGGCGACCACGCCGAGGCCGAGGCCGAGCGCGACCGCCAGGCCCAGCCGGACGTTCCGGCTGGGGGAGGAGAGCAGGTTGCCGGCGTTCTGCCGGGCGTCGATGCTGCCCCACTGCTGGATGGCGTCGGTCTGGGCGCCGTTCTGCAGCTTGCTGATCGCGGTCAGCGTGGCGGTCAGCGAGGTGGACGCGGCGGTCAGCTTGGGCTGGAGCTTCGGCTGGTCGCCGGCCGAGGATCGGTTGAACTGCTGCTGGATGTCGTCGAGCTGCTTCTGCTGGGCGTCCGCCTGCGCCTGCAGCTTCCGGACCGTCTCGGCGGCGCTCTTGGCGGACTCGTCGCTGAAGCCCTTGATGATCGCGGCCGAGTAGGCGGCCGCGAGGTCGGAACAGGACTGCTGGGTCGGCCCGGTGGTGGCGATCGAGAGCATCTGGGCGCTGTCGGCCGTCACGGTCCGGCGGGCGATCACGGCGGCGGCGTCGCCGATGCCGAGCTGGTGGGCCGCCGCCGTCGCGACGTCCGAACCCTGCGCGTACGAGAGCACCTGGTCGGCCCGCACGGTGTCGCCGGCCCCCGCGACCGGCGTGATGGCGACCTTGCACTTCCATTTGGCGTTGTCCACCGTGTCACCGGTGGGGGTCAGCAGCCAGCCGACGACGAGTGCGGCGAGCGTGCAGCCGACGAGCAGCCGCCAGTACCGCCGCAGGACGGTGAAGTGGTTTGCCGGTTCCACCGGTGGGATCCCCTCGCGTTCGTGGTGCGGTGGTGCTGGTGAGCTCCCCTCGGGAGCGCGGCGGTCCGGGTGCTGCTGCCTCTGTCTGTCCTGCGCCACGCTCTCGGCCCGGTGGAATCCCTCGCCCGATGTCGCAACTCGCCCCCTGACGAACCGCTGCCCGACCCGCCCCCCTGACGGCTCGCTCCCCGCCGACCCGCGCCCGGCGGCGCAGCGGTGCCGGGCCCCGGCCGGCCCGGTCGGGGCCGCGCCCCCGCCCACGCCGGGCCACGCCCACGCCGGCCACGCACGCCGCGCACCGGCCGCCGGTCATCCTGCGATGCTTGCCGAGCCCCGACGTGCGGCGCAACCGCTTTGGCGATACTGGGACCGCCCGATGACCGGGACGGCGCCCGGGACCGACGGGATCCCGTCAGATCGTGCGCAGGCGCAGGGAGCGCTCGTAGAACCCGACCATCTGCGCCGACACCTGGTGCAGGGTGAACGAGGTGAGGAACCGCGCCCGCGCCGACTTCGCCCGCACCCGGGCCGAGGCCCGGTCCTGCACCGTGTCGACCAGCGCCGCCGCCAGCGCGGCCGGCTGCTCCGCCGGCACCAGCCGGGCGTAGTCCTCCGAGCCCACCGTCTCGCGCAGCGCCGGCACGTCCGCGCAGACCAGCGGCACGCCGACGCCCATCGCCTCCATCGCCGCGCTGCCCAGCCCCTCCCAGCGGGACGGCACGGCGAACGCGTCGGACGCGGCCATCAGGTCGAAGACGTCGCCGCGCGGCCCGAGGAAGCGCACACCGCCCGCCGCCTCGGCGAGGGCCGTGAGCCGGGCCGTCTCGGTGCCCTCGCTGCCGGCCAGCAGCAGCACCGCGTCCGGCTCCGCCCGCAGGACCGCCGGCCAGGCCTCCAACAGCACGTCCAGGCCCTTCTGGTACTGCTGGCGGGCGGCCGCGAGCACCACCGGCGCGTCCTGCGGCAGGCCCAGCGCGGCCCGGACGGCGGCCCGCCGCTCCGGGGTGACGGTGCCCAGCAGCTCCGGGTCCCGCCCGCGCGGCACCACGTCGATCCGCTCCCGCGGCACCCGCAGCCGCTGCGCCATCGCGCCCGCGACGTGCCTGGTGAGGGCGTGGAACCGGCGGGTGCCCTGGGCGGTCACGGCGTCCACCGTCTGGGCGGCCCGCACCTTCCAGGGGCTGAGGCCGCGCGCGTTGAGGTGCTCCGGCCCGTACGCCGAGTTCACCAGGCTGGAGACCACCGGCGTACGCGCCGACAGCGCGGCGGCCCGGCCGAGGACGTCCGACTCGTACAGCGTGGTGTGGACGAGGTCCGGGCGGCGTTCGCGGACCAGCCCGCGCAGCGCGGCGAGCGTCCGCCCCCGGGTGGCCCGGCCGACGCCGAAGACATCGGCCCCCGCTCCGGTCAGCTCCGGCTGGAAGCCCCCGGGCGAGTCCTTGAGGTACGCGACGTCCAGCTTCACCCCGGACCGCACCAGTTGGGGGGCCATCGCCACCAGGCCCTGCTCGGCCCCGCCGACCCGGCTCACGCTGTCGATCACATAGAGCACATGCACAGGCCAACCCCCGCCCTCCGGGGCGCGGCCGGTCTCCCGTGCCGGTCGGCACCCTGACTGCCGATCAGCATCGCAGGTGGCGCCGCCCGCCCGCCAGGTATTCGGCCAGGAGCCTCCCGCCGCCCCGGGCGGTCGGGGGCGGCCGGGGGCGCGCACCGGGGCGCGCGCCCGACGCCGGCGGCGTACGACGGCACCCGACCGGCGCCCGACAGGGGTAACCGCGCTGGCGCACGGGCCACCGCCGGGTTGTGCGAAGGGGCTGCCCCGGACGCCCCCCTGTGCCAAGGTCGTTCCCATGCCCGACGCGACACCGGCGAAGACGGCCGGAACCCGCCCCCGCATCCTGCACGTGATCACCGACCCGCGCCGCCGCGGCGCCCAGAACCTCGCCCGGGACCTGCACCGGGAACTGCGCCGCCGCGGCCAGGCCTCCGCCCTGCGGGCCCTCGCCCCGCACCCCGACGCGGCCCCCGACGCACCCGACACCCTCGCCACCACCGTGCTCGGCCGCGCCCGGCTGCACCCCGCCACCCTGCTCGCGCTCCGCGCCGCCGCGCGCACCGCCGACGTGGTCGTCGCGCACGGCTCCGCCACCCTCCCCGCCTGCGCCCTCGCCCTGGCCGGCACCCGCACGCCGTTCGTCTACGTCTCCATCGGCGACCCCCGGCACTGGACGGCGAGCCCGCTGCGCCGGCTGCGCACCGGCGCCCTGCTGCACCGGGCGGCCGCCGTCACCGCGCTCGCCGACGAGGCCCGCACCCTGCTGCAGGAGCGCTTCCGGCTGCCCGCCGGCAAGGTCCGCACCATCCCCAACGCCCGCGCCGCCGACGGCTACCCGCCCGCCGGGAGCGAGCGCGAGCGGCGCGCGGCCCGGCAGGCGCTCGGCCTGCCCGCCGAGGGGCTGCTGGTCGCCTGGATCGGCGCGATCGCCCCGGAGAAGCGGCTCGACCTCGCCCTCGACGCGCTCGACCGGCTCCCCGACGTCCGCCTCGCGGTGGCCGGCGACGGCCCGCAGCGCGCCGCCCTGGAACGGCACCCGGCCGCCGCCCGGGCCCAGTTCCTCGGCACCCTCGCCGACCCGGCCCCGCTCTACCGGGCCGCCGACGCCCTGCTGCTCACCAGCGACAGCGAGGGCGTCCCCGGCGTCCTGATCGAGTCGGCGCTGGCCGGGCTGCCCGCCGTCGCCACCGACGTCGGCTGGGTCCGCTCGGTGGTCCGCGACGGCGCCACCGGCGCGCTGGTCGCCCCCGGGGACCCGGTCGCGCTCGCCGAGGCGCTGGCCAAGGTGCTGGCCGGCGACCGGACGGCGCTCGGCGCGGCCGCCCGGGAGCACGTGCTGGCGCACTGCGAACTCGGCGTGGTGGCCGACGCCTGGCAGCGGCTCTTCACCGACCTCTGCGGCCGCTGACCCGCGCGGACGGCAGGCGCCGGCCCCGGGCCGGTCCGCCGGTACGGACGCCGTCCGCGCCGCCGTTCGCACCGGCCCCCGGGCCGGGCTGCGCCGATCGGGCGAATCGCGGCCCGGCCCCCTCGGGGCGAGTGGCCGTCGACGATCCGTCACCGCCACACTGCCCGGTGTGAAATCGCTGCTGAGGTCCACCGTCCTGCTCGCCGTCGCGACCGGGATCGCCGCGTCCCCCGTCCAGGCCGGCGCGGCCACCACCCACCAACCGTCGCGCGAGGGCTCCCAGTCCGTCCGCGTCGACCAGCTGAAGCCGGTGCGCGAGAGCGCCCGCACCGAGGCCGTCGAGTTCTTCTGGTACGACTGCGGCCACTCCCAGCAGCTGGAGCAGCCGCTCCAGGCCTGGGCCGAGAAGCACCGCTCCGACGTCAACCTGCGCCGGGTGCCCGCGATCTGGCCGGGCAGCCCCGAGGAGCGCACGCAGCGCGGCCACGCGCGGCTCTACTACACCCTGGAGCGCCTCGGCCTGGTCGAGCGCCTCCAGACCAGTGCCTTCCGCGCCGTCCACACCGACGACAAGGACCTCACCACCGAGGACGCCACCACCGACTGGGCGGTGCGCCAGGGCGTCGACGAGCGGACCTTCCGGGACGCCTACCGCTCCGACGACGTGCGGCGGGCCGTCGACGACGCCGCCGCGATGTTCGTCCAGAACAAGATCAACGAGCTGCCCACGGTGATCGTCCAGGGCGAGGAGCGCACCACGCCGACCCGGGCCGGCGGTGTCTCGGCGATGCCCGACGCCCTGGACCGGCTGGTCGAGCAGGACCAGCAGCGCCACCCCCGCGGCTGACCCCTCTCCCGACCGACCGATCACCTTCACCGAACCGACCCCCGGCGACCACACCCTGTGCCAGAGTGGACGCCGGGCCGCGCCGCCGGGATCGAGAACTGCCGTGGTGGCGGGCCCACTTCTCGATACCGGCGGTACCGGAGAGGGCAGGGGTCCGTGGGGGGACAACGCGCGCAGCTCGTCGACGAGCGCGACAGCCAGACATCGGCCGCGTCGTGGCGGCCCGCGGTCGCCGACGGGCCGCCAACCGACCTGGTCTTCAAACGACGGCTGCGCCCCGCGCAGGTGGCCCGGGAGCTGTGGGGCGCGCGGGAGCTGGTGCGGGCCCTGGCCGAGCGCGACCTGCGCGCCCGCTACAAGCAGGCGGTGCTCGGCTTCGCCTGGGCGGTGCTGACCCCGCTGGCGCTCTGCGCCATCTTCACCCTGGTGTTCCACCGCGCCGTGAAGATCGACACCGGCGCGGTGTCCTACCCGCTCTTCGCCTACGTCGGCCTGATCGTCTGGCAGTTCTTCAGCAACACGATGAACCAGGGCGCGCTGAGCCTGGCCAACAACCTCAGCCTGCTGAACAAGGTCTACTGCCCGCGCGAGGTCTTCCCGCTGGCCACCATGCTGGTCGCCAGCGTGGACATGGTGATCGGCGTCGGTGTGCTCGGCCTGCTCTTCCTGATCTTCTGGACCGCCCCGGCCGTCACCTTCCTCTGGGTGCTGCCGCTGCTGCTCATCCAGTTCGCCTTCACCTACGGCGTCGCGCTGATCCTCTCGGTCGCCGTGGTCTACCTGCGCGACGTCCGCCACCTGCTGCCGATCATCACGCAGATGGGCGTCTTCGCCACCCCCGTCGCGTACCCGCTGGCGCAGATCCCGCAGCGCCTCCAGGAGATCTACGTCGGCTTCAACCCGCTGGGCGCCGTCATCGAGGGCTACCGCGGCGCCCTGCTGTACGGCGACGCGCCGGACGTCACGCTCACCTCGATCGCCGCGGTCTCCTCGCTGGTGTTCCTGGTCGGCGGCTACCTGCTGTTCAAGAAGCTGGAGACGGGGATCGCCGATGTCGCCTAGCCCGACGCACCCCCTGGGGACCATCCGCACCGACCGGGTGTGGAAGCGCTTCAAGGCCGACCAGCAGCGGATGCTGCTGCGCGACAAGGTCGACTCGATGGCCCGTCGGCTCCGCGGTGAGAAGGGCGAGGAGTGGCGCTGGGCGCTGCGCGACATCAGCCTGCACATCGAGCCGGGCGAGTCGGTCGGTCTGATCGGCTCCAACGGCTCCGGCAAGTCCACGCTGCTGAAGATGCTGACCCGGGTGATGTACCCGTACGGCGGCGTGATCGACGTGCGCGGCCGGATCGGCGCCCTGATCGAGATCAGGGCCGGCATCCACCCCGACCTGACGGGCCGGGAGAACATCTACCTGTTCGGAGCGTTGCTCGGCCTGCGCCGCCGCGAGGTGGCCGGCCGCTTCGACGACATCGTGGAGTTCGCCCGGCTCGGCGGTGCGATCGACCGGCAGGTGAAGTTCTACTCCTCCGGCATGCAGATGCGCCTCGGTTTCGCCGTCGCCGCCTACCTGGAGCCCCATGTGCTGCTGGTGGACGAGGTGTTGGCGGTCGGCGACGCCGTGTTCCAGCAGCGCTGCCTGGACCGGATGCGCGAGGTGGCCGAGCAGGGCACCACCATCGTCTTCGTCTCCCACGACCTGCCCGCCGTCGAGTCCATCTGCCGGCGCGGGATCTGGCTGGAGCAGGGTTCGGTGCGGGTGGACGCGGGCATCAAGGACGCCATGGCGGGCTACCGGGACTCCATCGAGGCGCAGTCGGAGTCCGGCGGTCGCACCGGCGAACCGCTGCGACTGCTCGAGCACGCCGTCCGGGGCGAGGACCGCGACAGCCTGACCACCGACGAGCCGATGACGGTCGAACTGACCCTCGGCGGCGACTACCGGGGGGACGCCACCCTGCACCTGGGCGTCAGCGAGGGCACCTCCAGTCCGATCTTCCAGATCAGCCACGAAGTCCGGCTCACCGGGAAGGACCACCAGGTCGCCTGCGTGATCCCCCGGCTGCCGCTGCCGCGCGGCCGCTACACGCTCTGGGCCGGCGTCTACAGCATCGGCCGGACCGACGGCGGTACCCTGATGAGCTGGCACTCGGTCGGCCAGTTCGACGTGTTCGGACCGATGCTGGACTCGCCGCCGCGCGCGGTGGTGCTGGCCGCGCCGGTGTTCGTCCCGCACCACTGGGAGGAGTGACCCGTGAGCCCGGTCCGGGTGCTGGTCCACCTCAACAACCTCGCCCTGGGCGGCGCCCAGCTCAACGCGGTCGACATCGCCCGCACCCTGCGCGACCGCGGCCACGATCCGGTGCTGTTCGCCCAGGGGGTCGCGGGCCCGGCCCCGCTGCTCGACGTCGCGGCCGGCCACGGCCTGGACGTGGTGGTCGCGGGCGGGCCCGACACCCCGCGCGCGGACGTCCGCCGCCGGCTCGGCCGGCTGGCCGCCGAGCACGGCAGCCAGCTGCTGCACGCCTGGGAGGTCCGGGCGGCGCGCAACTCCTACTTCGGGCCCGGGCGTTACGGCCGTCTGCCGCTGGTCACCACGTTCTACGGGATCCGGATGCTGCGCGGCCTGCCCCGGCACCAGCCGCTGGTGCTCGGCCTCGGCGCCCTGCTGGGGGACGGCCGGGCCTTCGGGCACCAGGACGTCAGCCTGATCGAGCCGCCGGTCAACACCGCCACCGACGCGCCGGGCCGGGGGGACGGCGCCGCCTTCCGTCGTGAACACGGCATCCGGGACGACGAGTTGCTGCTCGCGATCGTCACCCGGCTGGTCCCCGCGCTGGAGAAGGACGCCGGCGCCGAGCTCACCGTCGAAGCCGTCCGGCAGCTCGACGACCCGCGGGTGCGGTTGGTCGTCGTCGGCGCCGGCCCCAGCCTGGAGCGGCTGCGCACCCGCGCCGCCTCGGCCAATGCCGCGCTCGGCCGCCAAGCCGTCCTGGTGCCGGGGCAGTTGGCCGACCCGCGGCCGGCCTACGACGCCGCCGACATCGTGCTCGGCATGGGCGGTTCGGCGCTGCGCGGCCTGGCCTTCGCCAAACCGGTCGTCGTCCACGGCGCGGCCGGCTACACCGCCGTCCACGAGCCGGGCCCGCTGGTCGAACCGCACGCCTCGCGCTGCATGTACGGCTTCGGCGACGGCTCGCGCGTGCCCGATCCGCTGGTGGACCAGCTCCGCGGGCTGCTCGACGACCCGGACCGCCGGGCGCGGCTGGGCGCCTGGGGCCGGGAGTGGGTGGACGGGCGGTTCTCGCTGGACGGCGTCACCACCGCCTTCGAGGACCTGTACGCCCGGGTGCTGGCCCGCCCGGCGCGGGCGACCGGCTGGCTGAAGGACCTGGAGCAGATGACCAGGTACGAGTTCACCAAGCCGGCCGCCCTGCGGTTGCTGGGGCGGTGACCCAGTCGGGCCCGCCCGCCCGCCGGTCTGTCCGGCGCCGCGTGGTCCGGCTCGGGCCCGTCCGCCGGTCTGTCCGGCGCCGGGCGCATCGCCGGCCGGTCGGCTAGCGACGCAGCAGCAGGGTGACGAAGCCCAGCGTGCCCCGGTAGCCGTGCAGCCACTCGGCGCGGTGCCGGTCCACGGCCTCGCGGGCGGCCGCCGCGTCCTGGTGGTCCGGGTTGTCCAGCGCCCACTGGGCGAGCGAGCCCGTCCAGGAGAACTCGTAGTCGTCCCACTCCTGGAGGCTGCTGACGTAGCCGTACACCGGGGTCCAGCCCTCCGCGATCACCCGGTCCGTGGTGGTCGCCAGGTCCGCGAACTCGTCCCGGGTCGCGCCCAGGCCGTCCAGCGCGGCCTGGGTGGGCTCGCGCTCCCAGAAGCCGTCGCCGACCATGACCAGGCCGCCCGGCGCCAGGTGCTCGCGGGCCGCCGCGAGCGTCGGCAGCAGCCCGCCGAAGGCGTGTGTCGCCCCGATGTTCAGCACCAGGTCGAACGGCTCCCGCGAGCTGAACTCCTCCGCGCTCTGGTGGTGCAGGCCGAGCCGGCGCTCCACGCCGAGCGCCTCCGCGGTCTGCCGGGCCCGGGTGAGGGCCGCGGCGTCGAGGTCCACCCCGACCGCCTGCCAGTGCGGGCGCGCGGTCAACGCCCGGACCAGCCAGCCGCCTTCCCCGCAGCCGAGGTCCAGGGCCCGGCCGGCGTCGGTGTGTTCGGTGGCCCGGGCCAGCAGCCGGGCCACCGACTCGTCGGTGATCGGCGCGGCGATGGGGTGGTGGACATGGGCGAGGCGGGAGATTGTCTGACGATCCATTTGATCATTGTGGACCACGTCGCGCTCAGTACGTGCGGCCTTTCCAGGCCGCCCCGCGGCCCCGCCAGTGCTGCACCGCCGAGTCGACCGTCATCAGCAGGTACAGCGACGCCGTGAACGGCAGCAGCAACGCGGCCGGCGCCGGCTGCCGGTAGTAGCGCAGCATCGGGAGGAAGGTCCCCGTCATCAGGGCCCAGGCCGCGCCGCCCGCCGCGGCCACCGCGCCGTGCCCGGCGGCCAGCCCGGCGACGGTGGCCACCGGCGGCACCAGGTAGACCAGCGTCAGCCCCAGCACCGTCCCGGCCAGCAGGAGCGGGGAGTGCCGCAGCTGGGCGTAGGCGCTGCGCGAGACCATCCGCCACAGCTGGGCGAGCCGGGGATAGGGGCGGACGCTGTCCACCCGCTCGGCCAGCCCGAGCCAGATCCGGCCGCCGGCCGCCTTCACCGCACGGGCCAGCGACACGTCGTCGATCACCGCGCCCCGGATCGCCGCCACCCCGCCCGCGCGCTCCAGCGCCTCCCGCCGCACCAGCGAGCAGCCGCCCGCCGCGGCGGCCGTCCGGGCCCCGGGCCGGTTGCTGCGGCGGAACGGGTACAGCTGGGCGAAGAAGTAGACGAAGGCCGGCACGATCAGGCGCTCCCAGCCGGTCTCCACCCGCAGCCGGGCCATCTGCGAGACGAGGTCCCGCCGGTCGCTCTCGGCGGCGGCCACCAACTCGGCGAGCGAGTCCGGGCCGTGCGCGATGTCCGCGTCGGTGAGCAGCAGGTACTCGACGTCCGGGCCGGCCAGCTCCACCCCGTGCCGCAGCGCCCACAGCTTGCCGGTCCAGCCGGGCGGCAGCGGGGGAGGGGTGGTGACGGTCAGTTCCAGGCCCCCGGGCCCGGCGAGCGCGGCCGCCAGCGCTCCGGTGCCGTCCGAGCTGTGGTCGTCCACCAGGATCACCCGGGCCCGCCCCGGGTACTTCTGCGCGAGCAGGCCCGGCAGGCTGAGCGGCAGCACCTCCGCCTCGTCCCGGGCCGGCACCACCACCGCGACCTGCGGCCAGCGGACCGGTGGCCGGCGGGGCGGCAGCCGCACGTCGGTGCGCCAGAACAGCCCGTGGCAGCAGGCCAGCCAGAGCCAGACCAGCAGGGACAGGACGGCGATCCACAGCAGGACGGTCACCCGGGCAGTCTGCCGCACCCGGGGCCCGCCACGGGGTATCGACTAGAGTCTTGCCCTGTGAAGATCGCACTGATGGACTCGGGAATCGGCCTGCTGGCCGCCGCCGCCGTGCTTCGGAACCTGCGCCCGGACGTCGATCTGGTGCTCTCCTCCGACCCGGCCTCCATGCCCTGGGGCCCGCGGACACCCGAGCAGATCACGGCCCTCGCGCTGGGCTGCGCGCGGGCGGCGGCGGCCCTCGAACCGGACGCGCTGGTGATCGCCTGCAACACCGCCTCCGTCCACGCGCTCGCCGCGCTCCGCGCCGAGCTGGAGCCCGCGCTGCCGGTCATCGCCACCGTCCCGGCCATCAAGCCGGCCGCGGCCCTCGGCGGACCGGTCGCGATCTGGGCCACCCCGGCCACCACCGGCAGCGCCTACCAGCGCGCTCTGATCCGGGACTTCGCCGGACCGGCGGCCGTCACCGAGGTCGCCTGTCCGGGCCTGGCGGACGCCGTCGAGCACGGTGACGACGCCGCGATCGACGCGGCCGTCGCCGACGCGGCGGCCCGCACGCCGGCCGGCACGGCGGCCCTCGTCCTCGGCTGCACCCACTACGAGCTGGTCGCCGACCGCATCCGCGCGGCCGTCGCGCCCACCGCCGCCGCCCACCTCACCCTGCACGGCTCCGCCGACGCCGTGGTGGCCCAGGCCCTGCGCCGGGTCGCCGACCCCACCCGCCGGGGCACCGGTACCCTCACCGTCCTCCACGCGGGCCGCAGCGCCGCCCTCCCGCCCGCCGTGCTCCTCTACCCGCAGGGCCTCGACCTCACCGCCCCGGCCGCCTGACCCGAACGGCCGCCGCGGCGGCCCGGCTGTCGACCCCTCACGCGCGGACCGCGCAGGGAGCCGCTGTGTGACGGCTCCGTCGGCCGGGCGTCGACCCTTGGCTTGGTAGTGCGCGTACAGAAGGTCGGCGCGGGAGAAGGCCCCCCGGCCGGTCCACCGTCGGCGCTCGGCTCGCCCCCCTCGCCCCCTCGCCCCCTCGCCCCCTCGCTGCGGAGCCGGCGATGCACGGGACGTCGGACCGGCCGACGCACCGCGCACCGCCGCCGCCGTTACGCCACGGCCTGGCCGCGCCAGCGCCGGTAGGCCGGTTCGAGTCCGGAGAGGATGGTGTCGAAGCGGCGCGTGTTGGTGGTGGAGTCGACCTGGAGCCGGCTGATCTGCAGCGGGTGGTCGGGAAGGCGCGGGCCCAGGCGGTGGTCGGAGAGGAACCCGAGCCGGTACCCCAGCTCCTGGAGGACGGTTTCGGCGCGCGGGTCGTGCCCTCCGTCGGGATAGGCGAAGGCGGTCGGCGGCTCGCCCAGCCAGCGGGTGAGCGCCTCGTGCGCCCCGGTGATCTCGGCCCGGACGGTGACGTCGTCGCAGCGTCCGAGACAGGGGTGCCCCTGGGTGTGGTTGCCGATGGCGACGCCGCCCGCGCGCAGGGCGATGAGGTCGGCGGGGGTGAGCTGTTCCTGCCGGGGCGGTCGCCGGTCCGCGCTGACCCGCAGTTCCTGGAGGCTGCGCCGCCGGTCGGGGTCGGGCATGGCCTTGAGTCGGCGCAGCACCTGGGAGGGGTGCCCGCAGTCCAGCGAGCGGGCGCGCCCGCCGTGCCGTGCCAGGAAGTCGGCCTCGTGCCACCAGAACGGTTTCTCCGTGCCGATCAGCTCGGAGATGACGAAGGCGGCGGCCGGGATGCCCCGGTCGTTGAGCGCCGGCAGGGCGTGCGTGAGCACGCTGCGGTCGGCGTCGTCGAAGGTGACCAGGACACTGCGGGCGGGCAGCGGCCGCCGCTCGGCGACGGCCTGCTGGACGGCCGCCAGCGAGACGGGGGTGGCGAGTCTTCGGAGCCGGTCGAGCTGGGCGCCGAAGGACCGCGGATCGGTCACGCCGTGGTAGGCGAGCACGGCGAGCCGCTGCGCGGCCCGAGCGCGGAACAGCGGTTGGACGGGGGCGAAGCGCAACCAGTCGCCCCGCCCCTCGGGCCGGTCGGCCGCGGTCGGCGCGGCGTGCCGGCGGGCGGCCCGCCGTCCGCGCGGCAGCGGTTGGGGGACCGCCACGACCGCGGGGGCCGCCGCCGGCCGGCCCGGTGCGGGCGGCGCGGTCACGGACTGGGTGGTCATCGGTGGTGCGGCCGCCGAGTGCCCGGTGGCCCGTCGCCGAGCGGCCGGCTGCCCGGCGGCCGCCTGCGGCAACGAGCGCACGTGGGCGCTCGGCAGGGTGCTGATGACGGACCCGATCCGGGCCATGGAGGTCGACGTCGTGGACTTGGACTGCGGCACGGTTCCCCCTCGGTCGCCGGTGCGGCGTGGCGGTACCGCCGGAGGTTGGAGCCCGGCCTCCGACTCCAGGGCACGGCGGCTCCGCCCCCTGGTGTTTTCCGGTCCTCGGCGGGGACTCCCAACCCGCACCGCGGACGGCTCCTGGATCGCTCAATGTAGTGGAGACAGATGTGCCCGGTGGATGGTTGTACCGGACAGCCGAGGAATCTTCGCGGGCCGAAAACAGGCGCCTCCGGGCGTACGCCGGATCAGTGGCGGCGCCCGTGACCGGGCGAGAGCCCGTTGCGGAGAGTAGTCGAGATATCGCTTCCCGCGGGCTGCCTCCCGGGCCGCTCCGGGGTACCTTGGCCTCATGGCAGATGCGGAACGTGATCATTTGCACCCTCATGGGGCGACCAGGATGGCCCGCGTGTGGAGCGGTGGCGCGCTGGTCACCCACCAGCTCCCGCTGGCCGTGGTCGGTCTGGCCTGTCTGGCGCTCGGCATCGTGGTCGCCGTGGCGGTTCCGGACAGTGACGGCCCCGCGTGGGCGATGGCCGTGGCCGGCTGCCTCGCGGCCGGGGTGCTGCTGCTCGGCCGGATCGCGTTCGCCCTGCTCCGGTACCGGCGCGGCGCCACCCTCTGAGGCACCGGCCCACGGACCCGCGTCGTCCTCGGCGCGGGCCCGGCCCCGGGAGGCGGCGGGCGGCGCCTCCCGGGCCGCCTGGCCCGTGGCCCGGGTCCGTGGCCCGGGCCGTAGCCCCGCCGCGCGGCCGTGACGTCCTGACCGGCCCGTGAGCCGCCCCGGCCGCCACCGGCCGTCACCTGAACGGGCGATCGAGCCCGACCGTCGGATCGGCCGGTTTCGGCCCATCTGCCTACGCCTTCTCGCTTCTTTCACAATTCCGGGCCATCAGCCCCACAGTTCCCCCTACTGTGATTTCCGTCCGGCAGCCAACTGCGCCGGATGCGAGGCCACTTGACGGCGCCGGGGAGGGCGTCGCAGAGGGGGGAGCAATGAGCGGCACCGCCGCGCCCGGAGCACCCGAGGCGGCCGGACCGGCCGGAGGCATCCGCACCAGGGTCAAACGCCAGCTGGCCCGCAGGGTCGGGGCCCGGCCCGGCGAGGGCGCCACCGTCCTGATCTACCACCGCGTCGGCGGCGACAGCCCCGACGAGCTCGACGTCAGCACCGCCGACTTCACCGCCCAGGCCGACCTGCTCGCCGAGCTGCCGCCGGGCCGGGTGGTCTCCCTCGACGAGGCCGTGGACCGGATCGAGGCCGGCCGCCGCACCCCCGCCACCGTACTCACCTTCGACGACGGCTTCGCCGACGTGTACGACAACGCCTGGCCGCTGCTGCGCGACCGCGCCCTTCCGTTCACCGTCTACCTCGCCAGCGGCCACGTCGGCGGTGAGATGCGCTGGGAGGGGTCGACCGCCAGGACCACGGGCGCCCCCGCGCTCAGCTGGGAGCAGCTGCGCGAGATGACCGCCTCCGGCCTGTGCACCGTCGCCAACCACACCCGCAGCCACGCCCGCCCCGAGCTGCTCACCACCGCCGAGCTGGACGCCTGCAACGACGACGTCGAGCAGCACCTCGGCGTCCGCCCCCGGCACTACGCCTACACCTGGGGCGTCCCGGTGCCCCACATGGAGCCGGCCCTGCGCGCCAGGTTCCGTACCGCCGCCACCGGCGAGGTCGGCCGCAACGCGCCCGGCGCCGACCCGGTCCGGCTGCGCCGGGTGCCCGTCCGCCGTACCGACCCGATCGACTTCTTCCGCGCCAAGCTCTACGGCCGGCTGATCCCCGAGCGCGCCTACGCCCGGATCGTCGCCACCGCGAAGGCGGTGGGCGCCCGTGCCTGACCCCACCCCGATACCCGCCAGCGCGGCCGCCGGACCCGCCCCGCGGCTGCGCGGCCCCGGCGGCCGGCCGCTGCGCGTCGCCCACCTCACCACCGTCGACATGAGCCTGCACCTCCTGCTCGCCACCGAACTCAAGGTGGATCTGGAGGCCGGCTTCGACACGTACGGCATCAGCGCGCCCGGCCCGTACGTGTCCGAGATCGAGGCGATCGGCGTCCGGCACGAGCCGCTGCACGCCCTGACCCGGTCCTGGCGGCCGCGCGCCGACGCCGCCGCCGCCCGCGAGCTGCTCGCCGTGCTCGACCGGCTGCGACCCGACGTCCTGCACACCCACAATCCCAAGACCGGCGTCCTCGGCCGTGTGCTCGGGCGGCTGGCCCGGGTCCCGGTCGTCGTCAACACCTGCCACGGTCTCTGGGCGCAGGCCCACGACCCGCTCGCCAAGCGGGCGTTCGTCCTCGGCGTGGAGGCCTTCGCCGCCCGCTTCTCGCACGCCGAGCTGTACCAGAACGGCGAGGACCGCCGCACCCTGGCCCGGGCCGTCCCGGGCCGCCGCTCACGGGTCGTGGGCAACGGCGTGGACCTCACCCGTTTCGCGACCGCCCCCGGCGACCGGGCCCGCGCCAGGGCCGGGCTGCGCGCCGAACTCGGCGTCGGCCCGGACGAACTGCTGGTCGGCGGCGTCGGCCGCAGGGTCGCCGAGAAGGGCATCCGCGAGTACGCGGAAGCGGCCCGCGCGCTGGCCGGCAAGGCCCGGTTCGTCTGGATCGGTCCCGACGACCCGGACAAGCCCGACGCCCACGGCGCCGAGTCCGGCGTCGAGTTCCCCGGCCCGCGCGGCGACATGCCCGCGGTGTACGCGGCCCTCGACGTCTTCGTCCTCCCCTCCTACCGGGAGGGGTTCTCCCGCTCCGCCATGGAGGCCGCCGCCGGCGGCCTGCCGATGGTGCTCAGCGACATCCGCGGCTGCCGCGAGATCGGCACCCACGACGAGCACCTGCTCCTCGCCCCGCCCGGGGACGCCCGGGCCCTCACCAGCGCGCTGGACCGGCTCCTCACCGAACCCGGCCTGCGCGAACGGCTCGGCGCCGCGGCACGGCGCCGCGCCACGGCCCACTTCGACCAGCGCGCCGTCGCCGGGGTCTCGCTGGAGACCTACGCGGCCGTCGCCCGCGCCAAGGCACTGCCCTGGACGGTCGACTGAACCCACGCACTCCCACCAGACCGCATCAGGGGGAAGGACCGTCATGAAGCGAGGGGGGGACCTCGCGGTCACCGTCCTGGCCGGGATCGTCGCGATTCCGCTGGGCCTGCTGATCGCCCTGCTGATCCGCTGCACGACAGGCGGACCGGCGCTCTTCCGCCAGACCAGGACCGGATGGCACGGGAAGGAGTTCGAGATCCTCAAGTTCCGCACCATGCGGGACAAACGCTTTCCCGAGGAGCCGGACGCGCCCCGGATCACGTGGCTCGGTGACCTGCTCCGCAAGACCAGCCTGGACGAGCTGCCGCAGCTGTGGAACGTGGCCCGCGGCGAGATGGGCGTGATCGGGCCCCGGCCCACCCTGCCCGAACAGGTCGTCCACTACTCCCGCCGCCAGCGCGGCCGGCTCGACGTCCGGCCCGGCCTCACCGGCTGGGCCCAGGTCCGGGGCCGCAACTCCCTCACCTGGCCCGAGCGGATCGAACTCGACCTCTGGTACGTCGAGCACCGCTCCCTCCGGGTGGACCTGCGCATCCTCGCGCTCACCGTCGGCGTGCTGCTGCGCCCCAGCGGGATCACCGCCGCCGGCGGCGTCAACCCCGGCTTCCCGGCGCCCACCGAGCCGCTGACCGCCGGACCGGCGGCCGCCGGCCACGAGAGCGCCGGCCACGAGAGCGCCTCCCACCAGCCCGCCTCCCACCAGCCGGTCGGCTCCGCCGCCAGGCCCGCCGACCCCGCCGTCCGGCCGCTCACCACGATCAGCCTGCCCCGGCAGGCCACCGCGCCCCGGCTGGCGCAGCCCGTCCGGACCGCCGTCGAGGAGGTGTCCTGATCCCCGAAGCGGGCAGGATGGCCGCCATGGCTACCGACCACCGACCACTCTGGATCGCCGGCGCCGGGGGCGTCGGCCGCGAGGCACTGGACACCGCCCTCGCGGCCGGCGTCCCGGTCGCCGGCTTCCTGGACGACCGCCGGCACGGCGGCACCGTCCGCGGCCTGCCCGTCCGCCGGCCCGACGACGTCCCGGCCGGCGCCCGCTACCTGGTCGGGATCGCCGCCCCGGCCGTCCGGCAGCGGCTCGGCGCGCTGCTGGAGGCCCGCGGCGCGCTGGCCGCCACCCTCGTCCACCCCCGGGCCCTGATCGCGCCCGACACCGAACTCGGCCCCGGCTGCCTGGTGATGGGGGGTGCGTACGTGTCGAGCAGCGTGCGCCTCGGCGCACACAGCCAGGTCCACTACAACGCGACGGTCGGCCACGACAGCGTGTTCGGCGAGCGGGTGACGGTCTATCCGGGCGGCAACGTCTCGGGCGCGGTGCTGCTCGCCGACGGCGCCACCGTCGGCAGCAACGCCGTGGTGCTGCAGGGGCGCCGGATCGGCGCCGACGCCTTCGTCGGCGCGGGCGCCGTGGTGACCAGGGACGTCCCGGCCGGTGAGGTGGTGGTCGGCTCCCCGGCCCGGCCGCTGCGCGGATAGCGGCCGGGCCGCCGGCCGTCCGGGTTCCCCGCCGGCCGTCCGGGTTCCCCGCCGGCCCGGCCGGGTGGTACCCGCCAAGCCGGCGGACGGCGGCCCGCACGGGCGACCGTCCGCCGGCGGCAGGCTCCCCTGCGCGGGCAACGCCCGGGTAGGGGCCCGGCGGTGGACTCCCCGGGGCCGGCCGCGGTGCCGGATAGGGTGCGGGGCATGGCTATCCCCGCGTTCCTCGCCGAACTCCGCGCCGTGGTCGGCACCCGCCCGCTCTGGCTCAGTGCCGCCGTCTCGGTCGTCTTCGACGACGACGACCGGGTGCTGCTGATCCAGCGGGCCGACGACGGCCGCTGGGCCCTGCCCGGGGGCATCCTCGACCCCGGCGAGCAGCCCGCCGACGGCGCGGCGCGCGAGTGCCTGGAGGAGACCGGGGTGGTGGTCGTCCCCGAGGTGCTCGCCGGGGTCGATGTCTCGCCCGAAGTCCGCTACCCCAACGGCGACGTGACCCAGTACCTGGTCCTGGTCTTCCGCTGTCGCCCGGTGGGCGGTGAGGCCCGGGTCGACGACGACGAGTCGCTCGCGGTCGGCTGGTTCGCGCTCGACGCGCTGCCGCCGATGATCGAGGCGGAGCACCGGGCGCTGCGCCAGGCCCGGGAGGGCCGGGGAGCGGCGTCCTTCCGGTGGGAGGGCGGGGAGCGTCCGTGACCGGCCCGATGGCCGATGTCCCCCTGCTGGACGGGCCGGTGGAGGTCCGCGGGGCCCTGCACCTGGAGCGCACCGGGTACGGCCTGCGGCCCTGGCGGCTGCCGGCCTGGACGGCCGCGCAGTTCCCGGACGAGGCGCTGCGCCGGGTGGCCCAGATGCCCTCCGGGGTCCGGCTGGCCTTCCGGACCGCGGCGACGGTGCTCGAACTCGCCCTCCGGACGCCGGCCGATCCCGTGCGCCCCGGCGCGGTCGAGCTGGCGCTGGACGGCGTGCGGACCGACCGCGCCGCCCTGCCGGTGGCCGGCGGGCCCGCCGAACTGCGCTTCACCACCGCGCCGGTGACCTCGGCGCCGGGCGACGGCGCCACCGAGCGCGAGGTGGAGCTGTGGCTGCCGCAGTGGACCTCCGTCGAGCTGGTCGCGCTGCGCGCCGACGCGCCCGTGCTGGCGCCCCGCCCGAGCGGCCGCCGCCGCTGGCTGCACCACGGCAGCTCGGTCAGCCAGGCCCCGGAGGCCGATTCGGCCGCCGGTACCTGGCCGTGGATCGCCGCCGGCCGGGCCGGCGCGGACCTGCTGAACCTCTCGCTGGCCGGCAACGCCCACCTGGACCCGTTCACCGCCCGGACGGTGCGGGACCAGCCGGCCGACCTGATCAGCCTCAAGCTCGGCACCAACGTGCTGTCCGCCGCCTCGTTCCGGCGGCGGACCTTCGGACCGGCCGTGCACGGCTTCCTGGACACCGTCCGCGAGGGCCATCCGGACACCCCGCTGCTGCTGGTCTCCCCGCTGTTCAGTCCGCCGTTCGAAGGCACCCCCGGACCGGGCCGGTACGAGGAGACGCCCGACGGGCCCCGGTTCGCCGCGACGGGCGACCCCGCGGACGTCCCGGCCGGGGCGCTCACCCTGGAGACGGTCCGCGCCGACCTGGCCCGGATCGCCGCCGTCCGATCGGCCGGCGACCCGCACCTGCACTACCTGGACGGGCTCGCGCTGCTCGGACCGCGGGACACCGACGGGCTGGCCGACCTGCTGCACCCGAACCCGGCCGGGCACCGGCTGGTCGGCGAGCGGTTCGCCACGCTCGCCTTCGGCCCGGGCGGCGCCTTCGCCGAGGGCTGAGCACCGGGGGCCGAGCACCGGACTGTGAGCACCGGGCTGTGAGCGCCGAGCCGCGAGCACCGCACCGCCCCGGCCCCGCACCGCATCGTCCCGGCCCCGCCCCGGCCCCGCCCCGCGCGTCAGAGCGTGCGGAACCACTCCGCCGTACGCTCCAGCCCCTCGCGCAGCGCCACCGGCCGGACGTCCGGGAAGAGCTCGCGCAGCCGCGCGTTGTCGGCCTGCGAGTCCCGGACGTCGCCGGGCCGCGGGTCGGTGTGGGTCACCGCGACCGGCCGCCCCAGCACCGACTCCATCGTGCCGACCAGCTCCAGCAGCGACGTCCGGGTGCCGAAGGCCAGGTTGACCGGATCGGCGTGCACCACCCGGCGCAGCACCGCCTCGGTGATCACCTCGGTGACGGTGCCGACGTAGGTGAAGTCCCGGCTCTGGCCGCCGTCCCCGTGCACCGTCACCGGCCGCCCGGCCAGGGCCGCGTCCAGGAAGGCCGGTACCACGGCCGCGTAGGCGTGCCCGGCGGGCTGGAGCGGGCCGAAGACGTTGAAGAACCGCAGCGGCAGCACGCCCAGCCCGTAGCAGTGGTGGTAGGCGGCCAGGTAGGACTCCGAGGCCAGCTTGCTGACCGCGTAGGGGCTCATCGGCGCGGTGCGCATGGTCTCGCGCTTGGGCAGCTCGCGGTTGGCGCCGTAGACCGAGGACGAGGAGGCGGCGGCCACGTACAGCCCGCCGGCCCGGCGGGCCGCCTCCAGCACCTCCAGGGTGCCGGTCGCGTTGGCGTGGTGGCTTGCCAGCGGGTCCGCGACGGAGCGCGGGACGGACGGCAGGGCGGCCAGGTGCACCACCGCGTCGGCGCCCGCGAAGGCCTCGTCCAGCAGGGCGGGGTCGAGGATGCTGCCCTCGTACAGGGCGGCGTCGACGCCGGCCAGGTTCGCCTTGTGGCCGGTGGACAGGTTGTCCACCACCCGGACCTGCTCCACCTCGGGGCGGGCCAGCAGGGCCCGGACCAGGTTGGCCCCGATGAATCCGGCTCCGCCGGTGACGACCACGCGCATGGCTGGGGCTCCCCCTCCGCACCCGCCCGGCCCGCCCGGCCCGGCCCTGTGCCGATGGTAGCCGGGCGGTCACCCGCGGTGGGGCGGAACGGCGAGAAGGGCCCGGCGGCCCCGGCCCGCTCAGTCCTTGCGCTGGCGGTACGCCTCCTCGGCCGCGTCCAGGACCGCGGCGAGGTCGCCGCCGGCGGTGGCCGTCGCGACCGCGGCCACCGCGCCCTCCACGAACGGTGCGTCGGCGAACCGGACCGGGAACGGCAGCCCGTGCTCGTCCGCGTCGGAGAGCAGGGCCCGGACGGTGGTCACCGCGCTGCCGAGGTCGGCGAGCATCACCACGCCGTGCCCCTGGTCGACCCGGCGGGTGGCGGCGGACACCAGGACGGCGCTGATGCCCGGACCGGAGTCCGGGTCGCCGCCGGTCGCGGCGACCGGGGAGGGGGAGTCGGTACC
Source organism: Kitasatospora sp. NPDC005751 (assembly GCF_040630835.1). Taxonomy (NCBI): domain Bacteria; kingdom Bacillati; phylum Actinomycetota; class Actinomycetes; order Kitasatosporales; family Streptomycetaceae; genus Kitasatospora; species Kitasatospora sp. NPDC005751. Next base: position 9,492 of record NZ_JBEXYC010000033.1, on the reverse strand, counting down.
GGCCAGCGCGAGCGCCAGGGCGCGTACCGCGGCGGCCAGCTCCTGGCTGTGCGAGACCAGGACGACCCCGACCCGTCCGTGCAGGGGCGGCCGGCCGGGGGCCGACCGGGGCAGCGGGGTGCGCGCGGGCGGGGTGCGAGGCGCCGGGGGGTGGGCCGAGGGGGCCTCGGAGATGGGGATGACATCGGCGCTGGTGCCGTCCCGGCGGCTCATCGGCTGCTCCTGGGGGCGTCGGGGTGCGGGCCCTCCTCACTCTGGCAGCTCGGGCGCCGCCCGGCGGGGCGGGACACGCTCCGGACGGGGCGCCCGGCCCGATCGACGGACGCTTTCCGGCCGTGGGTCCTAGAGGGTGTGTGCGCCGCGGCCTGATCCGACGCGACTTCGCCCCCATCCCCTAGCACAGCGCGGCGGCCCGCGGGGCCCGCCGGCCGAGCGTCGCCCCCGGTCGGGGGAGTCCTCGGCAACCCGCTGACCGGGGCGGCGGCGGTGACTAGGCTGGCCTCGAAAGCCGTCGGGAGGAGACCAGTAATGGCAGCCAATATCGGGACTGACGTGGAGTCGGCCGTGGGCACGGGCGTCGAGGTGCCCGCACCGTCGCCGGAGCTCGCGCCGAGCGGGAAGCCGAAGGTGGACTTCACCGGGGCGACCTGGCTGTGCAGCAGTCAGGGGGTCGGGGATGTCCAGATCGCGTTCGTGGACGGTTACATCGGCATGCGGGACGGCCGCCAGGAGGACGGGCCGGTCCTGGTGTTCACGCCGGGCGAGTGGCGGGCCTTCGTGCTCGGCGCCCGGGACGGCGAGTTCGACCTCACCTGAGGCCTGCCCGGCCTGCCCGACTCGCCTGATCGCCCGTCCTGGCCACCGCGGACCGGCCGGGGAGCAGGGAGGGAAGTGCCGGAACGGGTCCCGTGGGGGCCCGTTCCCATCTTGTGATCAGCCTTGAGCGTACCCGGTCATAAATTCTGTTGACTGTTAGACAAGCGCAGCTCAGAGTATGAGCACAGGCAGACGCCGTGCCCACCGCCCCCACGCGGCCAGACACGGCGCCTGCTGTGCAGCCCGGCAGTCACGCCGGACCTGCCTCCCAGTCATCCCCTGCGCACCGGGGGTGCGTTGGCCGGTCCCGGCCCACGAGGGGCCGGCAGTCGCCGGGAGGCTGACACCGCTGCCGAGAGCGACTCGACGTCGGTGCCGGGTGCTCGGGACCCGCACGCCCCCACGCGGCGGCGTCCCGAGCAGATCCGCGGGAGCGACGGGCCGGGGCCCCGCGGACCTTGCTTGTGTGGCTTCGAACTGCTGGCTTGTGTGCTGTGCTGTGTGCGACGACGAAGCTGGGTGCTCGGCGGATCGGCACGACGATGTGCACAGTGAGGGATACGCGTGTAGGGCCGCGTTGCGACATGCCGTCCCCCCGAAGGGTGAAACCCAGAACGGCTGTCGTGCTGAACCGAACGTAGCCCGGACGGTTGCTCAGAGTCAACATTGGTCTCTGAGCGTGGATCTCCGTCCAGCGCCCCACCCACCCCGCGAGAGTGGTGTGCCGGGCACGTACGATGTTCCCATGTCTTTTCTCCGCCGTCGCTCCGGACAGCCCACCGGCCCGGACTTCGACGTGCTCGCCATGGACCCGGGCGACTGGCCCGGTGACTTCGGCGCGGCCATGATGACCGGCCCGGACGGCTCCTGTCAGGGGATTTTCCTCCGCTACGACCTGTTCGGAGGCAGAGGCCCGGCGATGTTCATCGGCAACCTCCCCGAGGGCTCGCCGGCCCGCGAGACCGGGGACGAGGTGCCCTTCGAGGTCCGGCAGCTGCTCGCGGCGCTGGAGAACGAGGAACCGGTCGAGTTCGTCTCGGCGGAGGACTTCCCGGTGATGCTCGGGGACGACCTGCTGATCGTGAAGAAGGTCAAGGTCAGCGAGGGCCGGGTGTTCTGCTCGCAGTTCGGCCGCAGCGACGGCGTCCAGGTCACCATCGCCTCCTGGGACCGACCGGTTTCGGACGACCTCTACCAGCTGCTCAAGCCGCTCCCGGCGGACATGTTCCAGCAGGGCTGACCGGCACTCCCGCGGCGGCGCGGCCGGGGCCGTTCCGGGCTCCGGGCACTGCTTGACGGTTTCGATCATCGCTTCGTACAGTCGCGAACATGTCGTGCCGTCTCCCGCTGCTGACCCGTCGCAGCTACCTGGACCTGCGGCGCACCGCAAGCGCGGCGTGTCCGGGCCACTGAGGGGGATTCGTCCCCGAGGCGGCGGGTGCCCGGCCGAGTGGCCGGCGCCGATCCGGGGGCGGGTGTTGCGCTGACTTCCGGGGCCGTCCACCGGTACCGCGCGCCCGCCCGGCGTGCCGCCCGCACTTGCCGAGCCCACGCTGCCGCCCGGAGGCACCAGCACCATGACCACCACCGCTGCCGATCAGTCGCCCGTCGCCGCCGCCCTCGCCGGGCTGCCCCGGGTCGTGGACCTGCTGGCGGCCCGCGCCGAGGAACACGACCGCGACGCCACCTTCCCCTACCAGGGCATCGAGGCGGTGCACGAGGCCGGTCTGCTCACCCTCACCGTCGGACAGCGGTACGGCGGCCCCGGCGGCACGCTCGCCGACACCGTCCGGGTGCTCGCCCAACTCGGCCGGGGGGACGCCTCGGTGGCCGTGGTCACCGCCTTCACGCTGCTGCAGCACGCCGAGCAGGCCCGGGTGGCCGCCTGGCCGGCGGCCGGCTACCGGCGGCTGCTCACCGAGTCCCGCCGGGGGCCCGCCCTGGTCAACACCCTGCGCGCGGAGCCGGGCGGCCAGGGCGGCGCCCAGCCGGCCACGGTGGCCCGGCGGGACGGTGACGGCTGGCTGCTCAGTGGCCGAAAGACGTACTGCGCCGGTGCCGAGGCGCTGGCCTGGATGGCCGTCACCGCACGGACCGAGGAGCCGGTGCCGCGGATCGGCACCTTCCTGGTGCGCGGGGACAGCGAGGGCATCGAGGTCGACCCGACCTGGGACCAGCTCGGCCTGCGGGCCAGCGCCAGCCACGACGTCGTCCTGGACGCCGTCCGGGTGCCGGGCGAACTCGCGCTCGGACTCACCGCCCCGAGGAGCAACGGCCCGAGGACCACCGGCCGGGCCGGCGGGCCCGCCCGCGCCGGAACCGCGCCGTCCGGTGTCGAGGCCAAGGGTGTCGAGGTCAGGGGCGTCGAGGCCGGCGGCATCGAGGACGCGGCTGCCGCGGCCGCGGTGCCCGCCGCCGAACTCACCCGCGCCTGGCACGATCTGGCCCTGTCCGCGGTCGCCCTCGGGGTCGCCCGCGCCGCCGAGCAGTGGCTGGTCCGCTTCCTCCACCAGCGCACTCCGGCCAACCTCACCGAGCCGCTCGGCAGCCTGCCCCGGTACCGCTGCGCGCTGGGTGAGATCGAGGCCCAGCTGATCGGCGCCGAGGAACTGGTCAACGGACTGGCACCGCGGGTGGACCGGGCCGAACCGGACGCCGTCGCCCGGACCGGTCCGGCGCAACTGCTCGCCACCCGGGCGGCGATAGCGGCCGTCCAGCAGGCGGTCTCGCTCACCGGCAACCCCGGCCTGAGCCGGCGTCACCCGCTGGAGCGCTATCTGCGGGACGTGCTCAGCAGCCGTGTCCACTTCGCCCCGGACGAGGCCGTCCTGGACGCCGCCGGCCGGGCCGCCCTGGATCGCGCGCGACGCCTCTGACCGGCCGGGCCCCGCTGCGGCCCGAACGGCCCGGGCCCCGACCGATCGGGCGCGAGCGGCCGGGGCCCGGGCCGTTCGCCCGGCTCAGCGGGTGCCGACGGCGGCGCGGACGGCCCGGCGGGCCAGCGCCGCGTCGTCGTAGAGCCGGCGGATCATGATCCGCTGCTCCTCGCCGGCGCCGGGCACGTCGTACAGCCGGATCTCCCGCATCAGCACGAGCACCAGGTTCACCAGGAACGCGTCCCGGGCCAGTGTGCCGCCGCTCTGCGCGAGTTGGCTGATCTGCCGGCGGGCGGCGGTGTCCCCGGAGAGGACGCTCCAGAGCACGGCCAGGTCGTAGCCCGGCAGGTACCAGCCGGCCTGCTCCCAGTCGACCAGGACCGGCCCGGAGGGCGCCAGCAGCATGTTGCTGAGCAGGGCGTCGCCGTGACAGAGCTGGAGCGGGGCGTGGCTCAGGCCGTGCAGCAGGCCGCGCAGATCGCCGGCGTCCCGGTCGGTGAGCTGCCCCACCGAGTGGTAGCGGGCGATCTCCACCTGGTAGTCCAGCCGTGGCTGGAAGACGTCGGTCGGCGGCCGCCACAGGTTGAGCGTGCGGACCGCGCCGAGCAGCGCCCGCACCTCGCCCGGGGTCGGCGCGTTGGCGGGGTGGCGCTCCCGGGCGGCGGGCCGGCCGGGCACGCGCTCCATGACGAGCACGCAGCGGTCGTGGTCGGCCGCGACCAGCCGGGGCAGCCGCACCGGCGGGCGGTGCCGGACGAAGGCGCGGTAGACCGCGACCTCGTGGTGGAAGTCGGCCACCAGCTGCTCGAAGTACTCGCTCCGCACCGCCTGCGGGGCCAGGCACTTGGCGACCACCGGCGCGCGCCCGATGGTGCCCGCCACCAGGATGTGGCGGCTCCCCTCGCGCAGCACCTGGCGCGGGGTGAAGGCGGGGCATATCCGGGCGACACCCGCCAGCGCGGCCCGTACGGCCGGGGTCTGCAGCGCCGCCGGGTCGATCCGCTCGGGGGCACCGGGCTGACCGGGCCGCATCGGCGGGCGGAGCATCCGGCCGTCGCCGGGCCGGACGGCCGGCATCCGGGCGCCCGGCGGCAGGACGGACTCGGGGGCGCGCAGCCCCAGCGCCGTCCGGGCGGCCTGGCCCCGCGCGTCCGTCGTCCGGCCGTCGGCACCGCGCGGCACCGCGGGGCGGCTCGGCGGCAGCTGCTTCGGACCGGGACGGCCGGCGGCCGCGCCCGGGGGGCGCAGCGCGGTGCGGGTCGCGGTCGGCGTGGGGGAGGTCGCGGAGGAGTACATGGGGTGAGGGTGGTCCCTTTCTGTCCGTCGGCGGGTGCGCCCCGCGGTGCGGGGAGGGCCGGTGCCGCGTGCTTGCTGGCGTGACGGCGGCCCTGTCTCGGTGCGGTGGGTGGAGCGCGGGCGCCGGGCACGGACGCGGGGGCCGGAGCCCCTTGCTTCGGCGGTGACCCGGTCGTTCCGCACCCTGGGGAATGCGGACGACCGGACTGCCGTGGCCGTGCCCGGCGCCCCCGCGCCACCCGGCCGCGCCACCCCCTCGGGTGAGGACCGGGGACGCCCCGTGACACGGTCGGGGGAGCACCCCCCACCTGCCCGGGGCGCCGCCCGACCCGAGGGGCGAGGTGGCGCACCTCTACATCACACCCGGACGGCACTGGTTAGTAATGTGGCGGACCCTGGCGAAGCCTGGCGAATGCTCGCCTGGCACATGACGGAGCATCTAGCCTGAACCAGCCGAGGAACCTGGGGGCTTCACGTGAGCAGGGGACCCAACACCCGACTCGCCGATCTGTTCGTCCTGGCCGGATGGTCGAAGGGCGAGCTCGCACGGCTGGTCAACCGGCGTGGTGCGGCCATGGGAGAGCAGCAGCTGTCCACCGACACCTCGCGGGTCCGGCGCTGGATCGAGCACGGAGAGATCCCGCGCGATCCGGTGCCGAGGGTACTGGCGTCCGTGTTCACGGAGCGGCTCGGCCGTGTCGTCACCATTGAGGACCTCGGTCTGGAACGACACCGGCCCACCAGGACCGGAGCGGCGCAGTCCGCAGCACATCCATGGGAGCCGGATCGTACGGCCGCGGTCCTCACCGAGTTCACGGGAATGGACCTCATGCTCAACCGACGTGGATTGGTGGGTGCGGGCGCCGCGCTCACGGCCGGGGCGGTCATCGCCGACACTCTCAAGGGCTGGCTGGGCGGGGACGCCGTCGCGTACGCGGCCGCCGCGCCGGGCCCCCGGCAGGTGGTCACCCAGGGCGGGGCCCGCCCGGTGGTGGACGTGTACGACGCGGGCCCGGTCGGGCTCGACGAGGTGGAGGCACTGGAGCGCTCGGTCCAGGTGTTCCGCGCCTGGGACGCGGCGCGCGGCGGCGGCCTCCAGCGCAAGGCGGTGGTGGGACAGCTCAACGAGGTGGGCGGGCTGCTGACGCACCGCCACGGCCAGGCCGTGGAGCAGCGGCTCTGGCTGGTCGCGGCCAACCTCGCGGTGCTGGCCGGCTGGATGTCGCACGACGTCGGCCTGGAGTCGACCGCGCAGAAGTACTTCATGATCGCCGCCGAGTCGGCCAAGGAGGCCGGTGACCGCCCCCGGGCCGGTGAGGCGATCTCCCGGGCCGCCCGCCAGATGGTGCACCTGGGCCGCGCCGACGACGCGATCGACCTGATGGCCGCGGCCCGGGCGAGCGGCGGCCGGGTGCTGCCCAGAACCCGGGCGATGCTGAACACCGTGGAGGCCTGGGCGCACGCCTCGGTCGGACACTCGCAGGACACCCGGCGGCTGCTCGGCGAGGCCGAGGACCTCTTCGCCGAGGACGTGTCCGAGCCGCCGCCCTCCTGGATGCAGCTCTTCGACGAGGCCGAGCTGCGCGGGATGCAGGCGCTGGTGCTGCGCACCCTGGCCGAGCACGACCTGACGGCCGCTCCGGAGGCGCGCCGCCAGGCCGAGCGGGTGATCAAGCTGCGCGAGGGCACCGGTCAGCTGCGTTCGGCGCTGTTCGACCGAATCACGCTCGCCTCGGTGCACTGGCTCAGCGGGGAGCCCGACGCGGCGGAGCTCCAGGCCAAGATGGTGATGAACCTGATCGGCCAGAACTCCTCGCACCGCACCTGGGACCGGTTGCGCGAGATGTACCGGCTGACCGCCCGCTACCGGGGGCTGCCGGTGGTGGACGAGCTGCGGGTGGAGCTCGGGCGGGAGTTGCGGCAGGCGGACGCCAAGAACCGGCCCAGGTTCGCCTGAGCCGGCCGCGGTCCGTCCGAGCCGCCCGGTGCTCCGGGCGTTCGGGGCTGTGAGCCGCCCGGAACTGTGAGCCGTCCGGGGCCCGGCGTCGGCCGGGGGCGGCCTGCGTCAGTCGGGGTCGGCGGGGCGCAGCAGCATCCGCAGCGCCGTCACGGTGCCGTCGTTCCCGAGGACCGGCTCGCCCGCGCACTCCACCGTGGTGCGCGCGCCGTCGGGGTGGCTGACCTGGAGGGTGCCGAAGGCGTGGCGGCCGTGCACCAGGGCGTCGGTCATCATCCGGCGCAGCTGCGGCCGGTCCGCCTCGGCGAGCCGGTCGGGCAGCCGGTCGAGGCTGAGCGGTCCGTGCCCCGGGTCGCAGCCGAGCAGCCGGTACACCTCGGCGGACCACCGGACGTCGTCGGTGAGGAGGTCCCACTCGGCGGAGCCGACCACGGGACCGGAGTGCGCCTGCGTCGTGCCGTCCACTCTGCCGCCCACCGACCCGTCGTCCGCCCCGGTGTCCGTCCGTCGGGCATCGCTGCGGCGGGCGGCCCGGCGGGCGGCAGTGGCAGGCATGCTCATGGCGATTCCATCGGGTCGAGGCCGGCGCCGGGCCGGCGGAGAGGGAGGCGGGGAGGGTGGCCGCAGGGTGGCCGTGAGGTGGGAAGCTGTCAAGCAGTGAGAAGACTGTCGCACAGCGGAGTCACCCTCGTGGGGGATTTGAGCAGATCTCTGGCAAAATTCCCCCGGCATATGCCACTGCGGCAGGAGGGTCGATCGCCCTGTGTGCGGCGAGGTGTCCGAGGCGGTAACCTTCGGTGATTCCGGCGCCCGGGCGCCCACCGCAGTACCGACCACCGACCCCGGCGACGGAAATCCCGTTGCCACTACGACCGCCGCAACGGATGCTGACCTCATGTTCGAGCCAGTGATAGCACCCAGTGCCAGCCTCCTCGGCCTCCTTCAGCGAGGCCGCGGTGACGGGCAGCTCCACGCGCTGGCCGCCGACCGTACCGACGCCATCGCCGCGCTCCAGGAGTGCGTCACCAGGGACCCGAGAGCCGACTGGCAGGTCGAGAACCGCTCCCTCTACTACGCGCGCCTCTACATGGAACTGGAGGCGCCGCTCGACGGCATCGAGGACCACCTCCACGACCCGGAGGACCTCCTCGACGACGACGAGTACCGCACCGGTCTCGCCCTGTCCGTCCTGGGCCACCTCGCCGCGTACGGCCGGCGCGACGCGCTGCTGATGCTGCGCGAGTACGCCGCCACCGGCACCAACTGGGCCTGGGCGCTGGACGAGCTCGCGCTGCGCGACGACGACCGCGGCCTGCTGCTGCTCGGTACCGCGGTGCTGGACCGGTTCCCGCCGGGCCCCGAGGGCGACGCCGAGCTGCGTGAGTTCATCCGCGGCGCGTACGAGCCACGGCCGTGGCGGCTCTGGGCGGCCTACCACCCGCGGGTCGCGGCGGCGAGCGAGCAGTCCCCGTTCGACCTCTGGCAGCGCCAGGTGAACCGCACCGGCGTGACCCCGGGCTGGTCCACCGCCGACGTGCTCGTCTGGGCCGACCAGGGCGAGCTCGGCGGCCTCGGCGCCGCCGCCTTCGCCGGCCGGCCCGACCGCTCGGAGCCCGCCCGCGACGGCGGTGATCCCGCCGGCCCCGATGCCGTGGACCGCAGGGCCGCCGCCGCCGCCCGCTGCCTGGCCGCCGTGGTCCGCCCCGAGGACCGCCCCGCCGTGCTGGAGGCCGCGCGGAACGGACTGCCCGGTGCCCGCCGGGCCGCCCTGCGCTACCTGGTCGACCAGCGGGACCCGGCCGCCGCCGGCCTGATCGAGGCCGCCGCCGCCGATGTCGACGACCGGACGGTGCGCGCCGCCCTGGAACTGATCGGCCGGATGCGCGGCCCCGAGGCGCTGGCCCATGCCCGCCGCTGGGCCGACCCGGCCACCGGCGGCGCGGACAGCGCCCTCGGCGAGGCCGCCGTCCAACTGCTCGCCGACGCCGGGGAGCCCGGCGACGCGGCGCTCGTGGTGGCCGGGCTGCGCCGCTGGATCTCGGTCCGCGGGGTCGGCGGCCCCGGGCTGGGGTCGCTGGTCGACGGTGCGGGGCGGCTTGCCGCCGCCGAGGCCGTCCCCGTCCTGCGCCACATCTACGGCGAGGCCGCCTCCTCCGAGCTGCGCGGCCGGGCCGCCCGCGCGCTCGCCGCGACCGACGTGGCCTTTCCCGAGGGCCCGGCCGTCGAGTGCCTCTGGGACTGCGAGGAATCCACCCGTGAGCTCGCCGCGAGGCACGTCGCCACCACCGGCGACGCCCGCGTGCTGGAGCGCCTGCGCCGCCTCGCGGCCGACCCGGCCGAGGAGGCCGAGGTCCACGCCGCCGTGCGCGGCCGGCTGACCGCCGCCCGCGAGCGAAGTCGGTAGGCCCCCCCCGACACCACACCCGGGGGCGACACCCCGATCCCGGGTACGACGAAGCGGGCCGGGCACCAGATCAGGTGCCGCGCTGCCCTGGGAGTGAGCCCGAGCCGGGCGGGCCGCCGCAGCCCGCCCGGGCCCGCGGCCGG
>NZ_JBEXYC010000032.1:0-71159 GCF_040630835.1 Kitasatospora sp. NPDC005751 | reverse complement strand
GGGGCGACCTCGATGGTGCCGGCCGCCATCAGGCGCGGGATGGAGTCCGGGTCCATCATGTCGTGCAGCGCGTCGTAGAGCGCCCACGGGTGTGGCGGGGGCGGCCGGCTGGTCGAGGTCATGTGCGAGCGGGAGCGAACCCGGAGGGACCGGGCAGCAGGTGCTGCCCGGTCCCTCATCGCTGAGCGTCCCCCTGGCCAGCCCCCGGTCGCCGGGATCCAGGGCCCGGAACCGAGGGTGTCCGCCTGGGGCGGGCTCAAGCGATGGTCAGGGCTCCTCGTCCGGGACGATGTGGACGGCGGCTTCCTCGGCAGACGCCGCGCCTCCGTCGACACCGACATCCGTCGCGAAGGTACTCGGTCCGGTGGCCCGGGGGCGCAGCCGGCCCGCGCGGGCGGCCCCTACCTCCTCGTCGCGAGGCTCTTCGCTCGTGTCGGCGGTCTCGTCGGTGCCGTCTGTGGGGGTCTGGGCGGGGACGGCCAGCGTCGGGTCCGGGACCTCCTCGGCCAGCCGCTGGTCCAGGCTCTCGCCCTCGTTCTGCTCCGCCGCCGTGGTGCCCTGGTGTTCGACGGCGAGTGGCCGTTCCGGCGGGGACCAGCCCTCCTCGTAGGGACCGGCGGCGCGGTCGAGCAGGGTGTCCTCCGGGTCCAGGAGGCCGGCGTCGTCGCCGACCTCGGTTGTGGCATCGGGCTGGTAGACGTCGTCGCCCCTGGCGTCGTCCGTTGCGGTCATCATGTCCGTCCTTTCGTGGGGCTCGGGCTGTGCTTGCCGGGCGCCTGTCCCGGGCGCCTGTCCCGGGGGCCCGGAACGGTCCCCCGGTTCCCCGCGGGTCCCGCTGCCGCTTCCCGGCCGCCGCTCCTGGCCGCTTCCTGCTGCCGGGCCGTCGGTGCGGGTGCCGGCGGTGGACCGTGTTCCTTCCGGCGGTGTCCGGGTGCGAGCCCGGCGGGCGGGGCACCTTCGGTCACTTGGTGGCGCCAACCCTCACCGCTCAGGTGGGGCCACTGGACTTCCTTCCGGTCAGGACCGGAAGGTCAGCGGCTCGACTCCTCCGGGGCCGGCTTGTCGTCGGGGCCCAGGTGGCGGGTGGGCGTCGGGTCGGCCGTGGTGGCGTCTCCCTGACGCTCGTCCAAGTCCTGTGCTTCGCCCTGTGTGCTTTCGTCGCCCTGTGCGGCAGTTGGTCCATCCGGTTCGCGCTCCGGGTCGTGCTCCTGCTTCGCGTCGCGCTCGGTGCTCATCGGATTCCGGTCCTTTCGTAGGATGGTCGGCGCCTTTTGTGGCCCGCTCAGGGCGCCACCGCGTCCGCGGCCGGCGCGGCGGGCGGCTCGTCCTCGGACCCCTGCCCTTCGGGGCGGCCCTGCGGGCGGTCGCCCGTCTTGGCGCCCGGCCCCGCCACCCGGCCCGCGTCCTCACTCTCCAGCGCGCGCCGGATGCGCTCGGCGGCGGAGCCGACCGCCTCGTCGACGTCGCCCTCGCCGCTCACCGAGGTGTTCTTCGCCTGCTCGCCCATGTCGCTGTGCCCTCTCCGCTGGGTCCGCGCCCCGGTCCGTCCCGGGGCGGTGATCGTCTACGGGTGCGGCTGCCCAGGCCGCACGGCCTCACACCTCCGGACATCGGCGCGCAGGTCCGTCCAGCGGCTCACCGGAAGCCGAGGCGGCCGGTGATCATGCGGACAGACCCGGAACTGGCCGCCCGGGGGTGCTCGTGCGCAGCGCGTTCGGGGCCACGAGGTGATGGAACCGATTCGCCGGCACCACCACCACGGACGTCATCACCGTCAGGTGAGGCGGTTGACCAGGGCGGTGAAGAGCGCGGGGGCGCGGGTGGCCAGGGGGACGATCCGTGGGGCCAGGAGCGGGTTGACGCGGGCGCGTACCAGTGCCCCGGTGAGCAGGCGGTGGTCGCGGGTGGCGCGGCGCCAGGCCCGCTCGTAGTCCAGCGGCCGGCCGGCGCGTACGCAGCGCACCAGGTGGGCCGCGCCGGTGAGGGCGAGCGAGATGCCCTCGCCGGTGAGCGCGTCGATGTAGCCGGCGGCGTCCCCGACCAGCAGGACGCGTCCCGCCACCCTGGCCCGTACCCGCCGGCGCATCGGTCCGGCGCCGCGCACGGCCGAGCCGCGGTGGGCGGTGAGGCGGTGAAGGAGTGCGGGGAACGCGGGCAGCAGTGCGTCGAACGGCAGTCGCTCGCCGGTCAGGACGGCGACGCCGATCCGGTCCGGGCCGAGCGGGGTGACGTAGGCCTCGCCGAGTGCGGACCAGTGGACCTCCACGCAGTCGGTCCAGGGCGCCACCGCGAAGTGCCGTCGCAGTCCGTAGCGCGGGGGTCGCGGGTCGGGGCGTTCCAGGCCCAACTGCCGGCGCAGGGGCGAGTGCAGGCCGTCCGCGGCGGCCAGGTAGCGGGCGGTGAGTCCGGCGGCGGTGATGCTGTCGCCGTCCTGGTGGACGGAGGTGGCCTTCCCCGCCAGCACCGGCACGCCGAGTTCGGCCGCCCGGCGGGACAGCGCGGCGTGCAGGACGGTGCGCCGCACGCCCATCCCCGCCTCGTGGCGGAACCTGCCCTCGGCGCGGTGGCGGTCGTCCAGGTAGCGGATGCCGCGGATCGGGTGGCCGACCACCGGCACGTCCAGGGCGGCCAGGGCGCGGACGGCCCCGGGCATCAGTCCCTCGCCGCACGCCTTGTCGATCGGGGCGGGGCGTGGTTCGAGGACCACCGCGTCGAGCCCGGCCAGGGCGGCGTGGATCGCGGTGGCGAGGCCGGCGGGGCCGCCGCCGGCGACGAGGAGGTCGATCACGTCGACGCCGTGGCGCAGTCGGCCAGGGCGGCGTTCTCGCAGCGCAGCCGGGTGGCGAGCAGGGGGAGGTTGAGCAGGGTGAAGGCGGTCGCGGTGAGCCAGGCGCCGTGGACGAGGGGCAGGGCGGCGCCTTCGGCGACGACGGCGAGGTAGTTCGGGTGGCTGAACAGCCGGTAGGGGCCGGTGCTGACCAGCGGCAGGTGGGGCACCACGATGACCCGGGTGTTCCAGCGCGGCCCCAGGGAGTGGATGCACCACCAGCGCAGCGCCTGGGCGGCGAGTACGAGGAGCAGCATGGGCAGGCCCAGGGCCGGCAGGAAGGGACGGTGCGCGAGGTGGACCTCGGCCAGACAGCCGGCCAGCAGTGCGGTGTGGAGCAGGACCATGACGGGGTAATGGCCGGAGCCGTGTTCGACACCGCCGCGTGCCCGGCTCCAGGCGGCGTTGCGGCGCGCGACGGCGAGTTCGGCCAGGCGCTCGACGGCGACCAGGAGGACCAGCAGCGTGTACAGGGGCATCCGGGCCTACCAGCGCAGCAGGACGAGTTCGGAGCAGAAGCCCGGTCCCATGGCGAGGAGCAGACCGGGGCCGCCGGGGGGTGGTGGCGGATCGTGGGCGAGGGTGTCGCGCAGGATGTGCAGGACGGAGGCGGAGGAGAGGTTGCCGACCTCGGCCAGTGAACGCCGCGTCAGTTCCAGCGCGCGGGCGTCGAGCCCGAGGCTCTCCTGCAAGGCGTCCAGGACCTTGGGTCCGCCCGGGTGGGCGACCCAGCCGGTGACGTCCGGCGGCTTCAGGTCGTGTTCGGCGAGGAAGGACCGGACGTCCTCGCCGACGTGCAGGCGCACCAGTTCGGGCAGTTCGGCGCCGAGGACGATGGTGAAGCCGCTGTCTCCGATGTCCCAGCCCAGCGCGCGCTCGGTGCCCGGGTACAGGCGGCTGCGGGTCGCCGCCACCCGCGGCCCCGCGAAGTCCCCGGACCGCGGGTGGTGGCGTCCGACAGCCACCAGGGCGGCGGCGCCGTCACCGAACAGGGCACCGGCCACCATGTTCGGCACGGAGGTGTCGGCGCGCTGCAAGGTGAGGGAGCACAGCTCGACCGAGAGCAGGACCGCGACGTGCCCGGGATGCCCCTGGAGGTAGTCGTGCAACCGGGCCAGGCCCGCGGCCCCGCCCGCGCAGCCCAGGCCGAAGATCGGCACCCGCTTCACGTCCGGCCGCAGGCCCACCCGCCCGGCCAGCCGGGCCTCAAGCGAGGGCGCGGCGATACCCGTCACCGAGGTGGAGACCACCAGGTCCACCTCCTCGGGCGCCAGACCGGCCGCCGCCAGGGCGCCGCTCAGGGCTTCCTCCGCCAGCCGCAGCCCCACGTCGATGAACAGGTCGTTGGCCCGGCCGAACCCGCCCAACTCGCGGTAACGCTCCAGTGGCAGAGCCAGGTGGCGGGTGCCGACCGCGGCGGTGGCGTGCAGCCGTTGGAGGACGCCGCGCTGGGCGTCGGACGCCGCGCACATCGCCGTCAGGGCCTCGGTGATCTCGCCCTGCTCGTACCGGTGCGGCGCGAGCACGCCGTGGACAGCCGCGATTGTGGTCACCGGCTCACCCTAGACGTGATCTGATACTTCATCATGAAATGTACGCTGGTCGGCGATTTGCCCGATCTAGCATGAGGACGTGCACACCACCGGAGTCCGGCCCGCGGCAACCCCGACCGTTCAACCGCAGTCCAGGAGGGGTGCAGCGGCACGGGGGATGCTGGCCGCCTCCCACGCCGCCCCCGCGCTCGCCGTCACCGCCGTCGTCACCGCTCTCGCCGTGGCCTGGGGGCGGGGCACGGCGGGAAGCGCGCTGGTGGCCTCGGCGGTCCTGACCGGGCAGCTGTCGGTGGGCTGGTGCAACGACCGGATCGATCTTCACCGCGATCTCGCCACCGGCCGCACCGACAAGCCGCTGGTGGTCGGCGTCGTTCGCCCGCGGAGCGTGGCCGCCGCCGCCGGGGCCGCACTCGCGCTGTGCGTCCCGCTCTCGCTGGTGGGCGGACTGGCGGCGGGCACCGCCCACCTCGTCGGGGTCGCGGCAGCCTGGTCCTACAATCTGGGCGTCAAGCGCACGGCGCTGTCCTGGCTGCCCTACGCCGGGGCCTTCGCGCTGCTGCCCGCCTTCGTCACCCTCGCGCTGCCCGGCCACCCGTGGCCCCCGGCGTGGGTGACGGCGGCCGGCGCCCTGCTCGGTACGGGTGCTCACCTCACCAACGCGCTTCCCGACATCCCCGGCGACCTGGCCACCGGAGTGCGTGGTCTGCCCCACCGCCTCGGCCCGCACCTCACCCGCGCCCTGGCCGCGACCCTGCTGCTGGCCGGGGCGGCCGCCCTCGTCCTGGGACCGCCCGGGCCTCTCACCACCACCGACCGGGCCTGCCTCGCCGCCACCGGCACGCTCGCACTCACGGTCGCCCTCCCCACCCGCGACCCGCGCAGCCGCCTGCCCTTCCTCGCCAGCCTCGCGCTGGCCGCCCTGGACATCGCCCTGCTCCTGCTGCGCGGCACCGCTCTCACCTGACAGCGGCACGCGCGGCCTCGTCACACCGCACCGCCTCGCTCACCGTCCGATCCTCCGGGAGTACCGCGGCGCCGGGGCGGTGACCGGTGCGCGGGCCGGGAAGGACGGATTGGGCCATTCGGGCCGTGTCGGGGCCCTGGGCCGTCGCGCAGGTCGCCACAGGGAGCAGGGAGCAGGGAGCAGGACGGGCGAGCGGGCCGGGTCTGCGAGGTGCCGCCGCCCACGGCCGCCTTCACGAGCACAGGACACCGGCGCGGGTGGATCCGTTCTCCGCGATCGTCCGAGGAGGCCACGCCGCCACGTCACCGCCGACTCCGTGCCCCGGCGGACGGTCCGCAGTAGTCGCCTGCCGGCGTCGCCATCGATCTCACGGACCCGCGCGCGTTCGGCGGCGTGATCATTCTGACGGCCCCGTGCCGCTCAGCGGCTCCCAGGCGTCACCGGGGCCTGGCCACCTGAGCAGGGCCTACGGGGGCTGAGTGGTGCGGCCCGGCGCATCGTCGGCGGGTGACCGACACTCACAGCGCCTGGCCTGCACGGCGGAGATGCTGAGTATGGCGCCGGGTGAGCCGACGTCGGGCGGTGGCCGCTTGCGGCAGACTGCTCCTGCCGCGCGCGGGCCGCAATCCGGCGATGACGAAGATCGCGGCGAGAAGCAAAGGCGCTGACAGAAGGACGAGGACGGGCATCATCGGACTCCTCACACAAGTGGTCGAGCACATATCCGGGTCTGTGTACGAGAGACAGCCGCGGCGGCAGGGTTCAGGCCTGCACTGTCCGCGCTCGATGGCGGCCAGGATGGTCCACTGCATCGGCTGATCCGGCAGCGAAGCGGAGAGAGGCACAAGGGGCCGGCCTGGCCGGCGTCGAGCCCAGAAGGGGTGGAGCGATCAGCCGAGTCATGACAGTCACAGCCGCCTCCGCGCGCTGGTCCGGTGTGGTGTGGAGATCACTTGCCCGCTGAGAGGTGGCCCAATCCCGGTCGTGAGACGCGGCGTTCGGCGCGCCGTGGCCGGCTCCCGCGGCAGACGCACCCCGCGCGCGCACCCGCACGCACAACCGGGCCGGCCGCGACTCGGCACGACAAGGCCGGTGGGCCGCTCCCACAGACGTCCGCTCGCTCCGCGCGGCAGTACGAAGGCCGGGGAAGTAGGTGACCTTCGCACCACGGCGGCCGAACGCGCGGGGCGCGTCCCGGGGCCGGTCGGAACGAATCCGACCGGCCCCGGAAGATCCACTACCCCAGCGGCGTTCGCCACCCGGTGCGCGGGGTCAGCTCGTCGGCAGTGCCGCGAACAGGCCGCGGCCCGCACGCTGTGCCCGGCCGGCCTTGACGAGCCGTTCCAGGGTCGTGCGGACGTTGTCGTCCGTGCTGCCGGGGCTGAGGGTCGCGGAGACCTCGCCCGCCCGCACCGGCTTGCCGGCCGCGGCGAGGGCGTTCAGGACATCGTCGGCGATCCCACGGGATCGCTTCGGTGCCGTCGGGGCTGCCGGAGCCGGCGAGGCCGACTTCTTCGCCGGGGTCTTCTTCGCGATCCGTGCCTCGGGCTTGCTCTCGGCCGGGCCGGCGCCGGCTTCGGCGGCCGCAGGGGTGGTCCCGCGGGGCTTGCGTGCGGTTCGCTTGGCGGGCGCTGCCTTGGTGGCGGGCGCCCGGCGCCGGGTTGCCTTCTTCGGTTCCGGTTCGTCGGCTGGGGGGAGCGGCCCCGCGGCGGCCCCGGCCGGCTCCGGCTCCGCTGCCGCCGGAGCTTCTTCGGCGGACACGGGTGGGGGAGTGGCAGGCTCGGCTGTCGTGCCGACGGAGGGCCGTAGGGCCGCGTCGGCTGCGAGCAGGCCGTCGAGGGCGACCCGCAGCGAGGTGACGTACGCGGCGACTCGCTTCAACTCGCTTTCGAGCGCGGCTTTCTGCTCCTCGAGCCGGGAGAGCTGGCCTTCGAGGAGCGTGATGGCGGCTGCGACGCCGGAGTTCGTTTCGACGGAAGGTGCCAAGGGGTGACCTCACTCACATGTGGGAACGGCGACCGCCGTACGGATGATCGCCTTCAGGACGCGCCTGCCCGCTCTGCACCCGGGCAACCCCGCAGGGAGCCGGGGACAGCAGCGAACCTCACGGGCTGTTCGACCATCCGCCCAAGGTGGCACTCGCGTGCTTGGTCGGATCCCGAAGGGATCTCGAAGAGTTCGGCCTTCACGACACCGCGCTCCCCGACCCACCGCGGCTGCGCCATGCCCGGGACCAGCTCACCACCGGCCCCACCGACCCGGTGTCCTCCACCCTCCACCTGGACGGTGATCGTGCCCGGCCCGGCTCCCGCCTCGGATACCGTTCTCCTACACGGGGTGCCATAACGGATGTGGCGCCCCCTACGGAGGTAGCCAGCGTATGAGCTCCAAGCGCAGCCAGAATCCAGCCCTGCCCGTCCTCGACGACGCCTACCGGCTCGCGTCGGTCAAGGACACCGAAGAGTCCGCCCGCGACCTGGCCGCACGGCTGGCCACCACCGAGCTGCGCCGCGCCTCCCACCCCGGCCGGGTCACCTGGGATCCCACCGATCAGGCCGAGCCCGTACCGGCCCCGCCGACTGTGGTCGACGGCGACGGGGACCTGTGGCTGAGGGACCGGGGAACTGGCACCTGGACCATGCCCGAATTCGACCCGAAGACGTTCCCGGCCCGCTGTGGCGAGGTCCTGACGTGGAGCGAGCTCTCCTCTGAGTACGGCCCACTGACCGCACTGGCCGACGACCGCCACGTCGGCGGCCGCCGCCGCTGACCGTGCGGCCCTCCGGGTCGACCGCGCCCCGGAAGGACACCGACCCGGCTCTGAACGTGGCCCTTCTCCCCGATCCGGAGCGGATCGGGCCACACCGTCCGGCTGGTTGTCCAGGCGGTGTGCCCGCGCTTCGAGGTGCCGCGTGAGCCTGCGGGCAAGCGAACCGCCGCCCCGGGACGCCTGACCGGTGATGCCCTGGGAGCAGCCGCACAGCAGTGGTCGAGGCGGAGCGCACCTGCTGGTGTGTCCGCCCGCGCTTGCGCGGAATTCGACACGTCGGGAACACCCCTCTCCGTCGGTAGAGCGGACAGCGAAGGGCCGCCACCGATTCGGTGGCGGCCCTTCGCCGGTGTGACGGTGAGGGCTTGTTCGGGTGAATGGAGAACCCGTGCGAACTCGGCGCTCCGGCTGGGCCGGTGGCCGCCGCCGGAGCAGCCGGGGAGCGCCTGGGAGGTGTCGGCTCGGGGCGGGTGACCGGGCTTCGGGGTCAGCCGCCGACGTGGATGCCGGGTCGACGGGCGGGGTCGGGTTCGTGCTTGCGGATGATCTCCCGGGTGACGGGGGCCGTGTCGCCGCGGCCGAGGAGGAAGTAGCGGAACATGTGCTTGAGGGGGCTGCCTTCGGCCCAGGCGAAGTAGCAGTGCGGTTGGACGCCGGTGGAATCGCGCAGAGCGAGCAGGATCGCGGCGATGGCGTTGGGCGCGGCGGGGGCTTCGGTGCGCAGGACGCGGTAACCGTCGACCTCCACGCCGTGGACGGTGAGGGTTTCGCTGAAGTCGGAGGGGTCGACGACGTCGATCTCCAGGAACAGCACGTCGGCGGGGCCGGGCACCGGGTTGATGCCGCGCTGCTCGCGCTCCTTGTCCTCGTACTCCGCGCGGTCGCCGGCCTGGCGGCGGTTGGCGATGATGTTGATGGCCTGGTCGTGGGCGAGGGTGTCGGTGACGAACCGGCGGGCCGCCGGGTCGAGGACGATGCGGTCCGCCCGCAGCTCGGTGGTGCGCGAGACACGGGAGATCAGCGACACGGTGATGATGCCGAGGATGAAGAGGCCGGAGATGGCGATGCCGTCCGGCTTGTCGACGATGTTGGACACCAGGGCGTAGAACAGCACCGCGGTGAGGAGGGCGAAGCCCGCGGTGGCGGCACGGCGGCGCCGGCGCAGCGCGGAGACGGTGACCGCGAACGCACCGGAGACCATCATGGCGAGGATGCCGGTGGCGTAGGCGCCGGCCTGCGCGTTGACGTCCGCGTCGAAGGCGATCGTGATGAGGATGCACAGCGCCGTGTAGACGAGGACGACCGGGCGCACCGCCCGTCCCCATTCGGGAGCCATCCCGTAGTCGGGCAGGTAACGGGGGACGATGTTGACCAGGCCCGCCATGGCGGAGGCACCGGCGAACCACAGGATCAGGATGGTGCTGACGTCGTAGACGGTGCCGAACGCCTCGCCGACCTTCTCGTGGGCCAGCCACGCCAGCGCGCGTCCGCCGGCCGCGCCGCCGGGTTCGAACTCCTTGTGGGGGATGAGGACCGTGGTGACGAAACTCGCGGCCAGCAGGTAGACGCTCATGACGACCGCGGCGGTGGTCAGCAACTTGCGGGCGTTGTGGATGCGCGCTTCAAGCCGCTCGGCCGCGTTCGCGCCCTCGGCGGCCACCAGGGGCATCATGCTCACGCCCGTCTCGAAACCGGACAGGCCCAGCACCAGCAGCGGGAACGCCAGCAGCGCCGGTTCGGCCAGGCCGCTGAAACCGCCGCCGCCTTCGGCCAGCGCGTCCGTCCACGCCGACCAGGCCCCCGGCGTGGTGAACACGTCCACCAGGCCGACGGTGACGGTCACCGCGTTGAGGACGAGGAAGACCGCGACGAGGGGGATGGCGACGGTGACCGCCTCACTGAACCCGAGCAGGAAGACCCCGCCCAGCAGGAGCAGCAACCCGATGGTGAGGGCGACCTCGTGGCCGTGCAGGGCACCGGACAGGTAGGGGTTCTCCACCAGGTGCACGGAGGCATCCGCCGACGACAGCGTGATGGTGATGATCCACGACGTGGCGACGAAACCGAGCAGCACCAGAACGAACAGTTTGCCCCGCCAGAACGGCAGCAGGTCCTCCAGCATCGCCACCGACCCCGCGCCGTTGGGGCTCTCCCGCGCGACCCGCCGGTACATCGGTAGCATCCCCACCAGCGTCAGCAGCACGATCAGCAACGTCGCCAGCGGCGAGACCGCTCCAGCGGCCAGCGCGGCGATGGCCGGCACGTAGGCGAGGCTGGAGAAGTAGTCCACCCCGGTCAGGCACATCACCTTCCACCACGCCTGCGGCTCGGTGTGCCCCTCGGCGGCCGCCGGACCCACCGGCTGCACCCGGTGGCGCAGCAGCCACCGCCCGACGCCTCCGGTCGGCTGCGTCCGCGGAGCAGCGCTCTCCACCACTTCCGGAACGGCCAGATCGGCCGGACCCTCCTTCATTCCCCCATCACCCTTCGAGGCTCAGCACACCGCGGCAGTCGCCGTGGCCAGGTGAGTATGCGCTACCCGGCAACCGTCCCGAACGGGGGGTAGGCCGGGACGCGCCGGACCGGGAGCCTCCTTCCCCGTCGCTGCCGGCACATCCCCGCGAGAAACGAGGCTCCTGCCCGGTCCACCCCTGCGAGAAACGAGCCTCCGGCCGACCCGCACCGCCTGGACGGGGCCCCGCGTCGGTCACGGACCGGGCGGAGAGGGCCGCGATGGAGGAAGGGAAGGCCGGTGCCGGCCGCTGGCGGGTCGGCCGGCGACGCCGAGCGGTGGGACACCTCGGCCGCCCAGGCCGGGTGGACGGAGTGGGAGACCCGTCCGGAACGGGTGTGCGGCGGCCCTGACGGGGAAGGCGGGGCGCATCACCGGACGGTCATGCCTTACGCGTACAAGGAGAAGATCATGTCGTTCATCTGGGCCGTTGTCGCGGGTCTCATCATCGGCGTACTGGCCAAGCTGGTCATCCCCGGCCGCCAGCCGATTCCCCTGTGGCTCACCGTCATCCTGGGTGTGGTGGGCGGTCTCATCGGCAACGCGCTCGCCGGCGCCTTCGGTGTCGCGGACACCGGCGGCATCGACTGGATCCGTCACATCTTCCAGATCGCGGCCGCCGCCGTCCTCATCATGGTCGTCACACCCCTGTGGGGCCGCCGACACGCCTGACCGGCGCCCGCCGCTCACGGTGCCCCGTCGCCCTGTTGGTCGGCGGGGCACTCGCATGCGCTGGAGTCGGGTGATCGGTCGGGCAGGCCCTCCCGGGCCGGTCCACCCGACAGGCCGCCCGGCGCGGCGACCGAAGTGACCGAGCGGCACTGCACGACGGGGCGGCCGCTGCCTGACGGTGGTGCCGGCACCCGACGCCGGTTGGCCGGTGCGGGCGGCTGCCGCTCCGGGACAGCCGATGGGCGTGGCCCGGACCCTGTGGCCGGTGCTCAGGTCACCGCGGTAGTCCTGGCCGGGCGGCTCCCCGCCTCGTGGCAGCACGAGGTCAACTCGTCACGGGCTCCAGCCGCAGCCGCCGGATCGGCCAAGGTGGTGGCTCGGCCGGGCCGAACCAGACCCGCACGTCCACCCCGGTGCGGACAGGCAGGAGGGGGAAGTCGTTCTCGGCGTGCTCGGTGCGGTGCAGCGCATGACGCCGGTCCAGGTGCCGGGCGGCGTACGCGTCGAAGGCCGCCGCGTCCGACGGCCGGCAGAGCGTCGCGACCACCTCGCGGGTGGACGGCTCAGGTGCGAACCCCGGACCGCGCAGCAGCAGGACGTCGTCGCTGTCGACCATGGTGGCGTTGGCCGCGTCGCGGTGCTCGCGCCAGATCGTGCCGGTGTAGAACGCCTCCAGCGCGTGCCGGCGGTGCGTCATGTCGGGGAACGCGCGCAACCAGACGAAGCGGTCCGGGTCGTCAAGGTCGCGGAACCGGCCCCCCATCGTGATGCCGGCCGCCTGCTGGCCGGTCACGAACTCGCGCTCGAACAGTTCGATCAGCGTCTCCCGGGCGCCGGGGCGCAGGGTGTACTGCCGGAGTTCGACGATGCTCATACGCCGGCCGGCCCGGTGCGGGTGAAGTCCATGATCCAGTTGAGCTCCCGGGTGAGGCCGCCGTCACCGGAGAACTCCTGCTCCCAGCGGGCGGCGTCCGGGCCGAGGCGGTACCAGGTGAAGTGCACCCGGATGGGGCGGTCGTCGTAGGTGTCCTCGCCGTGGAAGTCACCGCGGTCGCCCGTGAATGCGCCGACCACCGGGGGATCCAGCCGGCCCGTCCGGCTGTCGGACCAGTGGATCGACCACAGTTTCGTCCCGTGGTCGAACAGCCGCAGGGTCACGCCCTGGCGGCCGAGGGTGGGGAAGGTGATCTCGTCGATGTTCCCGGCGCCCCCGAACAACGGCTGGATCACCGAGTGGCCCGGGAACTCCTCCCAGGTGCCGGCGCCCGCGCCCGCGCCGTCGAGCGGGGTGGTGAGGCGCCGGTTGGCCACGTGCCAGGAGCCGTGCAAGAAGTCGAAGTCGTTCATGCGCCGCAGGTTAGGGGCACTCCACTGACATCCGCTGTCAGTGGATAATGGGGAGCATGCGTGCGAGCCGGCTGGTCACCCTTCTCCTGCTGCTCCAGAACCGGGGCCGGATGACGGCCCAGCAGCTGGCCGCGGAGCTGGAGGTCTCCGTCCGTACGGTCTACCGCGACGTCGAGGCGCTCGGGGCCGCCGGTATACCCCTGTACGGCGACGCCGGGCACGCGGGCGGCTACCGGCTGGTCGAGGGCTACCGAACCCGACTCACCGGGCTGACCGCGGACGAGGCGCAGGCCGCCTTCCTCGCCGCACTCCCCGGCACCGCCGCCGAGCTCGGCCTCGGCGAGGCACTCACCAGCGCCCAGCTCAAGCTGCGGGCCGCCCTTCCCGCCGAGTTGCGCGAGCACGCCGGGCGGATCCAGGAACGCTTCCTGCTCGACGCCCCGGGCTGGTACGGCGATGCCGACCGCACCCCTCACCTGGCCGCGATCGCCGCCGCGGTGTGGGCCCGGCGGGCGGTGGTCCTGCGGTACCGGCGCTGGCGGGCACCGCAGGAGATCGAGCGGCGAGTGCAGCCGTACGGACTCGTACTCAAGGCCGGCCGCTGGTACCTGGTCGCAAGCGGGCCGACCGGAATCCGCACCTACCGGGTCGACCAGATCGTTCGACTCCGCCCCCTGGAGGAGGAGTTCGTCGTCCCGGACGGGTTCGACCTGGCCGTGCACTGGAACACCTACCTCGCCGACTTCCGAGCCCGGCTGCACACCGGGGAGGCTCTGGTACGGCTCACCCCGGCGGGAGCCCGCCGGCTCGGCGTGACACCAGCAGGTGACGGGTGGACGGAAGCCCGGCTGCCCATCGAGTCCATCGACCACGCCCACGGAGAGTTCCTCCGGCTGGGCACCGACATCGAGGTCATGGCACCGGCCGAACTCCGCGACCGCATCGCCGAGACGGTACGGACCCTGGCCACCCGCTACGGGGGATGACTCCGGGCAGAGGGATCCCCGGGGGTACTGCTGTCGGCGGTGTCGTGCGAGCTGCTGGGTGAGGCGTACGAGGAGGGCGGACCGGGCCCGGCCGCCGTGGGGGCGCTGGGGGAGCGGCGGCGTACACGGTGGGCGACGTGGTGCCGGCGCGGCGGGGAGCCCGGCATCGCGAGCGGTCCGGGCACGGCCCGTCGCAGCCCTCGGAGAGCGAGCGGCAGGGTGCGCGGGGGAGGGGCGATCGCTTCGGGCGGGCCCCTCCCCCTGTGCGTCAGGCCTTTCTGCGCGCCGTCTTGTAGAGCTCGGCGGTCAAGGCGGCCACCTCCTCCTGCGAGACGCCCTTGCCACCATTCATCGCCTGCGCCAACTCGACGACGTTGACGCCTCCCAGCGTGGAGTAGTCGGCCCAGGCGCAGACCGGGAACCGGAACTCCGCAGGACCGCCCTTCGGGGCGTCGGCGTTCTTGTCAGGGGTGACTTTCACGTCCTGGCACTTCATGAGCGCGCCCTCGAAACCGTCGGGCTTCACGGCCCTGGGTTCTCCGAGGCGCTCCAGCTTGAGACCACGCGCTTTGCCGTCACCCTTCAAGCCTTTCTTGGTGATGTTGGCGAAATAGTGGTCCAGCGCCGTGGCGGGGTCGGGGATGTCGCCGTAGAGGCCATCGAAGATCAGGCGCTTGCCTCCCACCTTCGCCGGATCGCCGGGGTCAGTGCTGGCCGCGTTGTAGATCCCCGACACCGCCTGCGCGTTGTTCACACCGACGCCCGCCGCCTCCTTCTTCTGCTCGGCGTTCAACTCTCCGGGCGCACTGGCCGGGCCCGATTTCTTATAGGCATCGACCGACTCCGGAGCCACGAGCGTGTAGCCCTTGCTGGCCGCGGTGACGTCACCGTGGCCCGCGCCCCCGCCGTCGTCGCCGACCACGACGTACGCGCCTCCCGCGATCACCGCAAGGGCGACGACCACTCCGGCGATGATCAGGCCCGTCCTCTTCCCCGCGGCCGGCTTCGGCGGCGGGTAGCCACCCGGTGCGCCGCCGTACGGGAACTGCTGTACGAAGGGGTGCGGTTGCTGGGGCGGGCCCCAGCCCTGCTGGCCGAGCGGCTGCGGCCCGGAGGCCGCCGCCGGTCCGAACCCTCCGGGCTGGTGGTGTGGCTGGGGGCCGTACGGGCCGGGCTGGTCGTCACTCATGTGCACCGTCCCGGTGGGTAGGGGTCGACGGCCGCCGAGCAACCTGCCGGGCGGCGGTGTTCGACCCGGAGGCGGCGCAGAAGCTGTTCCAGGCGCGTGCGGCGTGGGCCGTGCCGGCCGGCTTGTCGTTGCCGGACGCCAGTCCCCGGACCTTGGACCAGGGGAGTTCTTGATGGCCCCCCTTCATCTTCTGTGCGGATCCGTCGATGGCGAGGCGGAGACCGATATCGGACGTCACGCTGAACTCACCCTCCTTCTTGATAGGTCCACCATGTGGTGCGACTGCGTTTGCGCGATCGCTCGCTGGGCCTGCTGCAGAGATCCTGATGTCCGGATGCCCTCCGCCGAGCCGGGACGGAGAGGTGAACGCTGCCGCGAGCCGGACGCCCTGATGGTGGTGGGCCGAACCGCCCGGGCAACAGGCCAAGCCACCGGCCATTGGTGACCGGCGGTCGAACGGCCCCCTGACCGTGCCGTTCCGACGGCCGTCGGCTCCCGTCCGGCGGAGCACCCCTCAGTGAGGCTCCGTTCTCCTGCTCGTGCGGCCGGGTGCGACGCCGGGGGACCCCGGCGCCGGTCCGGCGGACGCGGATGGGGGGTGCGCTTGTGGAGGCGGGGGCCGAGGGCGCGAGTCCGATCGACGACTACCCGCACCGCCGGTCGAGCCGCCCGCGCGGGAGGCAGAGCCGAAGACGGTGCAGACCTGGTTGAGGGCGCGCTGACGGGGCAGACGGGGGTGACGAACGGCGGATCGGCGTCCTGCCCGAGACGCACCTGAGAATTCCTTCCGGTTCGACCTCGGGGGGTTGCCATGGTGTGACTCACCGTGAAGACTATGGCGGGTTCGCCGTGGGGGGCCGATCGGCTCGGGGCGTGCTGGTGCTGTGCAGCCGTGGCACAGAGGAGAAGGGTGAGGGGAATGCGATGTCAGGCTGGTTCGCCGTGCGGGTCGGGGCGCGCGATGACAGCCGACCGCTGAGGCGCGCCGGGCTGCGACGGGCGTCTCGGTCGCCCCGCTTCGCCCGGACGCCGGAACCCCGGTAGGGGGTCAGCCGGATCCCGCCGTCCGGGCCGTTCCCAGCGGCGTGCCCGGGGAGAGCTGTGCCCCGCCGGGCGCCGCGGTGCGGCCCGATGGCGCATGTCCGCTGGGCCCGACCCGGCGTATCCCGTTCCAGACCCTGTGATGCTCGCGAGTCCCGACCCAAGGAGAACTGGTGACCGCTCGTCAGTTAGGCAGCCCGGAATTACTGTTGGAGGAGATATCGAACCGCTGGTCGGACGATCGCGAGGCCGGAGCGGTTCGGTACGAGGAGAGTCAGGGCCTGTGGCAGGTCCTGGACTACGCGACGGTGGCCGCTGTGCTCGCCGATCCGCTGACCTACTCCTCGGATCTCTCCTCCCTCGCCCCCACCCAGGAGGACTTCGAGGTCTTCCGGCAGGGCAACTTCGTTGGCATGGACCCGCCGCACCACCGAAGACTGCGCGCGCTGGTGAGCCAGGCGTTCACCCCGCGGGTCGTCCAGGGGCTGGCGCCGCGGATCGAGGCGCTGTGCGCGCGACTGCTGGACGCCGTCGCGGACCAGGACCGGTTCGACCTGGTCGACGCGTTGGCGTACCCGCTGCCCATCATCGTCATCGCGGAACTGCTCGGTGTGCCGGCCGACGAGCACCGGCTCTTCCAGGACTGGGCGAGCGTCCTGTTCAGCGGAGACCAGCTCGGCGAAGCACCCGACATGGCGGACCTGTCACGGGCGTTGGAGGCCATCGCCCCCACCGTCCGTGAGATGAACGGGTACATGCTGGAGCACATCCGTGCCCGCCGTGCGCACCCGGGGGACGACCTCACCAGCAGGCTGATCGCCGCCGAGGTGGACGGCGTCCGCCTGGAGGACCAGCAGATGGTCGGGTTCGTCGCCCTGCTGCTGGTCGCCGGGCATGTCACCACGACCGCGCTGCTGGGCAACGCCGTGCTGACCTTCGACCGGCACCCCGGCACGGACGCCGCGCTGCGCGCCGACCCCGGACTGCTCCCGTCGGCCATCGAGGAGGTGCTGCGCTGGCTGCCCCCGTTCGCCGAGTTGGGTCGCCGCGTGGCCCGGCCCGTGGTGCTCGGCGGTCACGAACTTCCGGCCGAGTCCATGCTGATCGCCCATCTCGGTGCCGCCAACCGCGACCCGGCCCGCTTCCACGCCCCCGACGTCTTCGATGTGACCCGCCACCCCAATCCTCACCTGACCTTCGGCCACGGCATCCACTTCTGTTTCGGTGCGCCGCTGGCCCGGTTGGAGGCGGTGATCGCTCTGCGCCTGCTGCAGGAACGATTCCGCTCCGTGGCGGTCCCCTCCTACGAGGACATCGTGTACCAGAACCCGGCCGTGATCCTCGGCGTGCGGCACCTGCCCGTCGAGGTCGTCAGGCCGTAGGCCGGACCCGCCCGCACCCTCGCCCGTACCCCGGTCGGCCCGCGCTCACCCGCGGCCGACTGTTCGGACCTGCACATGAGAGCCATCAACGGGAGTCCCTTCTCATGGTGTACAACACTGCCCCGACCCGCAGACGCGCGCCGTTCCCGGAGCGACGGGAGCTGCAGCACCGACTCGACGCCCTCGCCCGCCTGCACCGGGTGCCCGGTGCCCAACTGGTGCTGGACAACGGCTCGGAGGTCGTCTCCGTGCACACCGGTACGGCCGACGCCGGCACCGGCGCTCCCTTCGCCGAGGACACCGCCGTCCCGCTGGGGTCTCTCACCAAGCCCTACACGGCCGCGCTCGTGCTGCTCCTCGCCGAGGACGGCGACCTCGACCCGGACGACCCGGTCGCCGAGTACCTCCCCGAACTCCGCGAGCTGCCACAAGTGACGGTCCGTCACCTGCTCAGCCACACCGGCGGTCTGTCCACCGGCCCCGACTCCGACGCGGCGGCGCGGACCACCGCGGCGCACTACCTGTCGTCGGTGTGCACCGCCCAGGGCGCGCTGTTCGCGCCCGGGACCGACTTCTCCTACTCCAACGCCGGGTACGTCGCCGCCGGGCGGCTGGTGGAGACGGTGACCGGCATGCCGTGGAACGAGGCGATGGACGCCCTGCTCCTCGAACCCCTGGGCACCGTGCCCGCGTTCCTGGGTCCGTCCGCCCCCGCCCGCCCCGTCGCGGCCGGTCACGCCCTCAACACCGCGACGGGCCAGGTCCGCCCCGTCCGGCAGAACCTGGCTCCGCTGGAGGCGCCGGCCGGCGCCCTGCTGGCGAGCGCCGAAGACCTCGCCGCGCTCGGCGGCGCCCTGGTCGGCCGGACCGCGGCGCTGCCGCCCGTGGTCGCCAAGGAGTTGCGCCACGCGGAACTCGCCGCCGACCCGGGGGCGCTCGCCGACGGCTGGGGGCTGGGACTGGCCCTGTTCCGGCAGGACGAGAAGCTGTGGTGCGGCCACGACGGCAACGCCCAGGGCACCTCGTGCCACCTGCGGGTCGAACCGGACACCGGCACGGTGGTCGCCTTCACGGGCAACGCCGGTGCGGCGACGGCGCTCTGGCGGGACCTCGCCGAGGACCTGGAGCGGATCGCGGGGGTGCGGGTGCCCACCGTGGTCGAGCCCGTCGCAGCGGGCGAGCCGGTGGCGCTGCCCGAGTGCGCGGGCGCCTACGCCAACGGCGACACCCGGTACCGCGTCGCGCCGGGGCCCGGTGGCTCGCCGGTGCTGTCGGTGGACGGCGACGTGCCGATACCGCTGCGTTGCTACCCCGACCTGTCGTTCGACCTGGTCGACCCGGGGTCCGGCCGTCGGGAGGCCGGGGGGCGGTTCCACCGCGACCCGTGCACCGGTGCGATCGACCGCGTGCAGATAGCGGGGCGCACCGCGCGTCGCACCGGCCACGCCTGAGCCCGCACCTCCTCAGCTCGTCCGCCTGTCAGCTCGTCAGTCCGTTCAGCCCTTGGTGCCGGAGTACGCGTCGGGCGTGCCCGGCCGCACTCCGCTGCCCGCAAACCGCTCGCGCCGCCTCCTCCCCGCCCGGAAGGACCTCATCTCCATGGCCGACCAGCCCGACCACCTCGTCCCCGCGCCCACCCCGCAGCAGGCCGGTGAAGCCTTCGGGGTGCCCGAGCACGAGGCGTCCCCGGTGGACGGGGGTGCGACGCTCGGCGAGCTGTTCGCCACCTGGGTGGCCCGCACGCCCGACGCGCCCGCGGTGACCGACGGCCGGCGCACCTGGAGCTACCGGGAGCTGGCGGCACGGGTCGACCTGCTGGCCGGGTACCTCGTGCGGCGCGGGGCCGGGCCGGAGCGGACGGTGGCACTGGTCCTGCCGCGCTCGATGGAGCTGATCGCGGCGGAGCTGGCCACCGCGAGGGCGGGCGCCGCCTTCCTGCCGGTCGATCCCGACTACCCCGCCGAGCGGCGCGCTCTCATGCTCGCCGACGCGGCGCCCGCGGTGACCCTGGACGACCCGGGCTTCGTGCGCGCCGTGCTGGACGCGGCGGACGGGGGAGGGAAGGGCCTTCCCCGGCCGGCGGTCGGTGCCGACCACGTCGCGTACGTGATCTACACCTCGGGCTCCACCGGGACGCCGAAGGGCGTGGCGGTCACCCATCGCGGCATCGGCGGGTTCACCGCGGCCGCCATCGAGCGGTACGCGGTGCGGGCCGGTGACCGGGTGCTGCAGTTCTCCTCGCCCAGCTTCGACGCCTCCGTCCTGGAGCTCTTCATCTCGGTGCTGTCCGGGGCCACACTCGTGGTGCCCCCGGGCGGCCCCTGGCTGGGCGACGAACTCGCCGCCGTCCTGGACGAGCACGGCATCACGCACGCCCTGATCCCGCCGGCCGCGCTGGCGACGCTGCCCGCCCCCGCTGCGGGCACCGCCCACCGGCTGCGCACACTGATCGTCGGGGCCGAGGCCTGCCCGCCCGCGCTCGTCGACCGCTGGGCGCCGGGCCGACGCATGATCAACTCCTATGGTCCGACCGAGGCCACCATCGTGGCCACCTGGACCGGGCCGCTCTCGGCCGGTGCCGGTACACCGACGATCGGCGGGGCCCTGCCGCACACCCGGGTGTACGTGCTGGACGCGGCGATGCGTCCGCAACCGGGTTCCTTGGAAGGCGAGTTGTACATCGGTGGCGAAGCGGTGGCGCGCGGCTACCTGAACCGCGCCGGGCTGACCGCCGCCCGCTTCGTCGCCGACCCGTTCGGAGAACCGGGCGCCCGGCTCTACCGCACCGGCGACCGGGCGCGCTGGAACGCCGAGGGAGAACTGGAGTTCCTCGGCCGGCTGGACCGGCAGGTGAAGCTCCGAGGCTTCCGGATCGAACCGGGCGAGATCGAGGCCGCCCTGCGGCGGGACACCGCCGTCGGGGAGGCCGTCGTCGTGGTCCGCGAGGACGAGCCGGGCCGCGAACGGCTGGTCGGCTACGTCACCCCGGCCGACCCGGAGCGGGCCCCCGACCCGGCGGAGCTGCGCACGAACCTGGCCGCCGCGCTGCCGGCCCAGCTGGTGCCGTCCGTCGTCGTCGTGCTGGCGGCGATGCCGCTCACCTCGCAGAACAAGATCGACCGGCGAGCGCTGCCCGCGCCCGTCCGCCCGGCGTCCGCCGACCGGGCGGCACCGCTCACCGCGCCGGAGCGCACCCTGGCCGCCATCTGGGCGGACGTGCTGGGCGCCGACACGGTCGGGGCGACGGACGACTTCTTCGAACTGGGCGGCGACTCGATCCTCGCCGCCCGCACCCTGGCCCGGATCAGGGACGAACTGGGCGTCCGGCTCACCCTGCGGGACGTCTTCACCGCACGCTCCGTGGCGGCCCTGGCCCCGCTGCTGGGCGGGCACCGCGCCGCCGCGCCGCCCGAGCCGATCCCGGCCGCCCCGCGCGGGGTGCCGCTGCCGCTGTCCAACGCCCAGCGACGGCTCTGGTTCCTCGACGACCTCACGGCCGGCGGGACGGAGTACAACACCGGCGTGGCCCTGCGGCTGCACGGCGCACCGGACCCCGAGGCGCTGAGCCGGGCCCTGCGGCGCCTGGTCGCCCGGCACGCCTCGCTGCGCACCACGTTCGACACGGTCGACGGGCAGGGCGTGCAGCGGATCGCGGAGCAGGCCGCCCTGCCGCTGCGCACGGCTGACCTCGGCGAGCTGCCCGCGGTGCGGCGCGCGGAGGCCGCCGAGCGGTTGCTGACCGACGAGCTGAGCCGCCCCTACGACCTGACGGGCGGCCCGCTGGCCCGGGCGCTGCTGGTGCGCCTGGCCCCCGACGAGCACCTGCTGCTGCTGGGGCAGCACCACGTCATCACCGACGGGTGGTCGGTGGGCGTCCTGGTCCGCGAACTGGCCGCGCTCTACCACGCGGAGGTCTCCGGCGAACCGGACGCGCTGCCCGTGCCGGCCCTCCAGTATCCCGACTTCGCCGTCTGGGAGCAGCGGCGTCAAGCCTCGAACGCGCAGGTCGCGGAGGACGCCGGGAGCCTCGGGTACTGGAAGCGCCACCTGTCCGGGCTGCAGCACCTGCACCTGCCCACCGACCGGCCGCGGCCCGCGGTGCGCACCACCTCCGGCGCCGCACACCGCCACCACCTGCCCGCGGACCTGGTGGCCCGGCTTCGGCACCTCGCCACCGGACGCGGCACGACGGTGTTCACCCTGTTCGCGGGGGCGTCCGCGCTGCTGTTCTCCCGCTACTCGGGACAGCGGGACGTGGCCTTCGGCACCGTCACCAACGGGCGGGAGCGCCGTGAGCTGGAGGATGTGACGGGCTTCTTCGCGAACACGGTCGTGCTGCGCGGTGACGTGGACGAGACGGTCACCGTCGACCGGTTCGTCGAGAACATGCGCACGACCGTGCTGGACGCCTTCGTCCACGCCGGGGTGCCCTTCGACCGGGTGGTCGAGGAGCTGGCCCCGCCCCGGGACCCCAGCCGCACCCCGCTGGTGCAGGTGCTCGTCGTCCAGCAGGCCCCCCTCGACCTGCCGGGCGCCGGCGGCCTGCGCCTCGAAGAACACCCGCTGCCGCGACCCGCCGCACGCTTCGACCTGGTCCTGGAGTTCTCCCCGGACGCCGGGGGCGGCTGCGTCCTGACCGTCGAGTACAACACGGACCTCTTCGAGGCCCCGACCGTGGCCCGGATGTCCCGCCACCTGCACCGACTGCTGGCGGCGATGGCGGACGGCCCGCAGCTGCGGCTGGCCGAACTGCCGATGCTCTCGGAGCAGGAGCGGTGCACCCTGATCGACTCGTGGAACCCGCCCGCGCGCACCGGGCCCACCACCGCGGAGGTCGCCCTGCCCGAGCTGTTCGAGGCGCAGGCGGCCCGCACCCCCGAGCGGACCGCCGTGGTCTGCGACGCGGTGCGACTGGACTACGCCCAGGTGAACCGGCGTGCCAACCGCCTCGCCCGGCTGCTGGTCTCCCGGGGCGCGGGCCCGGAGAAGCTGGTCGCGCTCTGCCTCCCCCGCTCCGCCGAGCTGCCCTCGGCGCTCTGGGCGGTGCTGAAGTCGGGCGCGGGGTACCTCCCGCTGGACCCGGGCTATCCGGCCGAGCGCATCCGGCTGATGCTCGACGACGCCGAGCCGGTGCTCGTCGTCGCCACCCGGCAGACGGCCGCCGCGCTGCCGGAGGGCTGCGAGCCCCTGATCCTCGACGAGCTCGCCGACGCCCCGGGCAGGGACGAAGCCGATCTGACGGATGCCGACCGGCTCGGGCCGCTGGCGCCGGACCACCCGGCCTACGTCATCTACACCTCCGGGTCCACCGGCCGCCCCAAGGGTGTGGTGGTCGCCCACCGCACGGTCGTCGCGCTCGCCGGCTGGGCGGGGGAGCGGTTCGGTCCGGGCGGCTTGGACCACGTGATCGCCGCCACCTCGCTCAACTTCGACGTGTCGGTCTTCGAACTGCTCTGCCCCCTGCTGGCGGGCGGGAGCGTCGAGGTGGTCGCCGACCTGCCCGCCCTCGCCGACACGCCCGGCCGGCGGCAGGTCGGGCTGGTCAGCGGCGTGCCCTCGGTGATCTCCCGCCTGCTCGCCGGCGGCGGGGCCCCGGTGGAGGCGCGGACCGTCGTGCTGGCCGGTGAGGCCCTCCCGGCCCAGGTGGTGCGCGACCTGCGGGAGGTCATGCCCGGGTGCGAGATCGCCAATCTCTACGGCCCCACCGAGGCCACCGTGTACGCCACCGCCTGGTTCGCGGGCGACGGGCTGCCGGAGCAGGCACCGCCGATCGGCAGGCCGCTCGCGCTGACCCGCGGCTACGTCCTCGACGACGCGCTGCGCCCGCAGCCTCCGGGCGTGGTCGGCGAGTTGTACCTCGGTGGCGGCGGCCTGGCGCGCGGCTACCTCGGCCGCCCGGGCCTGACCGCCGCCCGGTTCGTGGCCGACCCGTACGGCGCGCCGGGGCAGCGGATGTACCGCACCGGGGACCTGGCCCGCTGGAGCCCCGAGGGTGAGCTGGAGTACGTCGGCCGGATCGACCAGCAGGTCAAGGTCCGCGGCTTCCGGATCGAACTGGGGGAGGTGGAGGAGGCACTGCGCGGCTGCGAGGGCGTGGCGCAGGCAGCCGCCGCCGTCCGCGAGAGCGAGGGCACCCGGCGCCTGGTCGGCTACGTCGTCCCCGTCCCGGGAGGCCGCACGGAGCCCGAAGCCGTACGCCGGGAGCTCGCTCTCACGCTGCCCGACTACCTCGTCCCCTCGGCGGTCCTGGTGCTGGCGACCCTCCCGCTCAACCCCAACGGCAAGCTCGACCGCGGCCGGCTGCCCGCTCCGGGACCGGCCCCGCGCGCCGTGGGCCACGTCGAGCCCCGCTCTCCCAGCGAGCGGGCCTTCGCCGCCATCTGGGCGGACGTCCTCCAGGTGGAGCGGGTCGGCGCGGAGGACAACTTCTTCCAGCTCGGCGGCGACTCCATCCTGAGCATCCAGGTGGTCGCCCGCGCCCGGCAGTCCGGCCTGCCGGTGACCTCCCGGGACGTCTACCAGCACCAGACGGTCGCCGCGCTCGCCCGCTGCGCGGACGCCGCCGACCGGTCGCGGCCGACCGCCCCCGCCGTGGTCGCCGCCACCGGCGAGAGCCCCCTGACGCCCATCCAGCACTGGTGGTTCGACGCGGGCGCCGAACGCGTCGGCCACTTCGCCCAGGCGCTGTCCGTCCGGCTGCCCGAGGACCTGGACCCGGCGGCGCTGGAGGACGCGCTGAACGACCTGGTCGCTCACCACGACGCCCTGCGCTCATCGTTCGGGGCCGCCGACGGCGCGGACCCGCGCTGGCGGATCGACGAGCAGACCCGCCGGGTCGCCCTGGCCCGCCACAGCGGCCCGGACACCGACACCCCGCACTTCGGCCCCTTCGACCTGCGCCAGGGGCCGCAGCTGCGCGCCGTGCTGCACGAGCGCGGGGCCGGCCGCCCGCCCGTCCTGCACCTGGCCGTGCACCACCTGGTGGTGGACGGCGTCTCCTGGCGGGTGCTCCTGGAGGACCTCGACCGGGCCTACCGGGCCCGCCGCGACGGCGGCGACGGAGCGGCGGCGCTGCCCGCCAAGTCCTCGCCGCTGCGGCAGTGGGCCCAGCGGCTGCACGCGCACGCCGCCGACGGCGGCTTCGACGACGAGCGGGGCTACTGGGCGCGAGCCCTCCCGGACCGCGCGGACCCGCTCCCGGCCGACCTGGCGGGCGCCGACACCTACGCCTCGGCCCGCTCGGTGACCGTGCGCCTGAGCGCCGCCGACACCGCCGTCCTGCTGCGCACCCTGCCCGAGACCTACCGCACCCAGGTCAACGACGTGCTGCTGAGCGCTCTCGGCCGGGTCCTGTGCGGGTGGAGCGGGCAGGACCGGGTGGTGGTCGACGTCGAGGGGCACGGGCGGGAGGAACTCTTCCCCGACCTCGACATCAGCCGTACCGTCGGCTGGTTCACCACCCGGCACCCCGTCGCCCTCGCCGTTCCGGCGCAGGCGGACTGGGACGCGGTCCTCAAGCAGGTCAAGGAGCAGCTGCGGGCCGTTCCCCGGCACGGCCTGGGCCACGACGTGCTTGACCGGCTGGGCCGGATCGGGACGGCGCGGGGCGCGGCGGCGCAGGTCAGCTTCAACTACCTGGGGCGCATCGCGTTCCCGGACGGCCCGGACGGCCTGTACCGGGGCACCTTCCGCCCGCTGGAGCTGGACGCCGACCCCCTGGTCGAGCGCCCGCACGCCCTGGAGGTCGTCGGACGCCTCGACGGTGACGCGCTGGAGTTCAGCTGGTTCTACTCCGACCAGCGGTACCTGCCCTCCACCGTCGAGGCGCTGGCCGGACGGTTCGCCACCGCGCTGGCCGACCTCGCCCGGCACGCGGCCCGGCCGGGCGCGGGCGGCCGCACGCCGTCCGACTTCCCGCTCGTCCGGCTCGACCAGGCCGCCGTGGACCGCGTCGTGGGAGCCGAGCCGGGCGCCGTGGAGGACGTCCTGCCGCTGACGCCGACCCAGACCGGCATGCTCTTCCACGCCCTCTCCCAGGCCGACAGCGCCGCCTACTTCCAGCAGCTGACCTTCGTCCTGGAGGGCGTACCCGACCCGGACCGGCTGGCCGCCGCCTGGCAGCGGGTGACCGGGCGCAGCGCGGTGCTGCGCGGCCGCGTCCGGTGGCAGGGCGTGCCCGAGCCGTTGCTGGTGGTGGAACGCCGCGCCCCCGTCCCGGTCACCGGCCTGGACTGGCGCGAGCTGACCGAGGAGGAGCGCCGCGAGCGGCTGGCCGACCTGCTGGACCGCGACCGCGCGACCGGCATCGACCTTGCCCAGGCGCCGCTCCAGCGCCTGGTGCTCGCACGGGTCTCGGAGACCGGGGTGCGCGTGGTCTGGTCCTTTCACCACCTGATCCTGGACGGCTGGAGCCTGTTCCAGGTGCTGTCGGACGTCTTCGCCTGCCACGCGGCGCTCTGCGCGGCGGGGCCGGACGCTCCGGACGTCCTCGACGGCCTCGACGTCCCGGACGGGACGGCGCAGCGCCCTCCCTACCGCGACTACCTGGCCTGGCTGCGCGAGCGCGACTGGGACCAGGCCGAGCAGCACTGGCGGGAGCGCCTCGGCGGCCTGACCGAGGCGACGCCGCTGCCCTGGGACCGCGAGCCGCGCGAGAGCCACCACGCGGAGTCCGGCCAGGCCGTGCGGGTGAGCGTGCCCGCGTCCGCCACCCGGGCCCTGGAAGGTTTCGCGAAGACCACCGGCCTCACCCTGAACACCCTGGTCCAGGGCGCCTGGGCGCTGCTGCTGGGGCGTCAGTCAGGCCGTGACGAGGTGGTGTTCGGCACCACGGTGTCCGGCCGGCCGGCCGAGCTGCCCGGTGCCGAGGCGATGACCGGCCTCTTCATCGCGACGCTGCCCACCCGCGCGGCGGTGCCGGCGGTCGGCACGCTGGTCGACTGGCTGCGCCGGCTCCAGTGGGAGCAGAACGAGGACCGGCGCTTCGACTTCGTGCCACTGACCCGGATGCGGACGTTCACCGGCCTTCCCGAGCGGACCGCCCTGTTCGACAGCATCGTCGTCTTCGAGAACTACCCGGTGGACGACGAACTCGCCGCCGCCCACGGCCTGCGCCTGAGCGGCCTGGAGGGTGTCGAGACCACCAACTACCCCTTGAGCCTGGTGGCCTACCCGGGCCCTGAGCTGGCGCTGCGGCTCTGCTACGACCCGGAGCTGTTCGACGCCGCCACGGCTCGGCGGATGGCCGAGTACCTCACCGTCCTGCTGGCGGGTATGCCCGACGGCGCCCAGCGTCCGCCCGCCCGGCTGCCGCTGCTGAGCGCGGAGCGCCGCGCCCAGGTGCTCCACGCCTGGAACGACACCGCCACCGACCTGCCCGAACGCAGCGTCGCCGAGCTGTTCGCCGAACAGGTGCGCCGCACGCCCGACGCCGTCGCGCTGGAAGCCGGCGACGAGCGACTCAGCTACCGGGAGCTCGACGCCCGCGCCGCCGCCCTGGCGCGCCGGCTGACCGCGCTCGGCGTCCGGGTCGAACGCCCGGTCGGCGTGCTGATGAACCGTTCGGTGTGGCTGATCGTCGCCCAACTGGCACTGGTCCGCACCGGCGGGGTGTACGTGCCGCTGGACGGGCGGGCGCCGCGCGAGCGGCTGCGCCGGACGCTGGCCGAGGCCGGCGCCGGGCTGGTGCTCACCGACGCCGACTGGGAGCCGACGGCGCGCGACCTGTGCCCCGGCGACGGCGTGCTGCGCCCGGACGAGCCGACGCCCGACGCGGCCGCCGAGGGCCGGCCCGATCAGGACGGTCCGGCGGTCCACCCCGACAACCTCCAGTACCTGATGTTCACCTCCGGCTCGACGGGCACGCCCAAGGGCGTCGCGGTGCGCCAGCGCGATGTCGCCGCGCTCGCCCTGGGCCGTGCCTTCACCGGCCACGACCGGGTGCTCGTGCACTCCCCGCACGCGTTCGACGCCTCCACCTACGAGGTGTGGGTGCCCCTGCTGCGCGGCGGCACGGCCGTGCTGGCCCCTCCGGTGGAACTGGACGCGGCCGTGGTCCGGCGCGCCGTCACCGAGCAGGGTGTGCGCCACCTCTGGCTGACCGCCGGCCTCTTCCGCCTCCTCGCCCAGGAGGACCCCGGCTGCCTGCGCGGCGCCCGGGAAGTGTGGACCGGTGGCGAGGCCGTGCCGGGCGCGGTGGTCCGCCGGGTCCTGGAGGCGTGCCCCGACCTGACCGTGGTCGACGGCTACGGTCCGACCGAGACGACCACCTTCGCCACCCGCCGGGTCTTCCGCGCCGGTGAGCCGCTGTCCGCGGTGCTGCCCATCGGACGCCCGCTGGACAACACCCGCGTCTACCTGCTCGACGACGCGCTCCAGCCGCAACCGCCCGGCATCGTGGGAGAGCTGTACATCGCCGGCGCCGGGCTCGCCCGGGGCTACGCCGGCCGGCCCGGCGAGACCGCCACCCGTTACCTGGCCGACCCGTTCGGGCCGCCGGGGGAGCGGATGTACCGCACCGGTGACACCGCGCGCTGGAGCGACGACGGCGAACTGCACTTCGTGGGGCGGGCGGACGACCAGATCAAGGTCCGCGGGTTCCGCATCGAACCCGCCGAGATCGAGGCGCGCCTCACCGACCACCCGGACGTCGCCGAGGCGGTCGTCTCGCTCCACCAGGTGGGCGGCCGCAAGCGGCTGGCCGCCCACCTGGTGCCGGCCGAAGGCGCCGCGGCGCCGTCCGCCACGGCCCTGCGCAGCCACCTGGCGGCCGACCTGCCCGACTACATGCTGCCCGCCGCGTTCGTCACGGTGCCCGAGCTGCCCCTGACGGCCAACGGCAAGGTCGACCGGCGCCGGCTGCCCGCCCCCGACTGGGCGGCGTCCGGAGACAGCGCCTACCGGGCACCGGCCACCGGGACCGAACAGGTGCTCGCCGCGATCTGGGCGGAGCTGCTCGGCGTGAACCGGGTCGGCGTCGACGACGACTTCTTCATGCTGGGCGGCGACTCGATCCTGAGCATCCAGGTCGTCTCGCGGGCCCGGGCAGCGGGGCTCGCGCTGACCCCCCGCGACCTGTTCCGGTTCCCCACCGTCGCCGCACTGGCCGTCATGACCGGCACGGCGGGCTCCGTCGCCGGCACCGAGCCGGTGAGCGGCGAGGTCGCCCTCGCGCCGATCCAGCACTGGTACCTCGACCCCCGCCCGCCGCAGGCCGGCTTCTTCAACCAGAGCGTGGTCGTGGAGACCCCCGGCCAGGTCGACCCGGACGTGCTGCGCCGCGCCCTGACGGCCCTCTGGGCGCACCACGACGCGCTGCGGTCACGCTTCACCGCCGAGCCGGACGGCGGCGTCCGCCAGCACTGCGCCCCGGCGGACGCCCCCGCGCCCGAGCTGCTCGAAGTCTGCGACCTGGCCGGCCTGGAGCCGGGCGCGGCCGAGCGGGCCGAGGCCCTGGCCACCGCGGCGGCGCACGAAGGGTTCCGGCTGGAGACCGGCCCGCTGCTCACCGCCCGCCTGTTCACCACTGGCGGCACCGGGCCCGCCCGGCTGCTGCTGGCCGTGCACCACCTGGTGGTCGACGGGGTCTCCTGGCGGGTGCTGCTGGAGGACCTGGAGACCGCCTACCGGCAGGCCGCGGCCGGTCGGCCGCTGCGCCTGCCCGCCCGGACGAGCTCGTTCCAGGAATGGACGCGCCGGTTGCGCGAGCACACGGCGAGCGGCGGGTTCGCCGGCCGGCGTGCCCACTGGACGGCGGTCGCCCGGCACAGCGCGGCGCCGCTGCCGGTGGACAGCGAGGGCGGCAACACCGCGGCCGACGTGCGCGCGGTGACGGTCCGGCTGGACCGGGAACGCACCGACGAACTGCTGCGCAAGGTCCCCGGGGCCTACCGGACCCGGATCGACGACGTCCTGCTCACCGCGCTCGGCCGGGTCGTCGCCCGATGGACCGGGCGGGACACCGTCGCCGTCGGGCTGGAGGGGCACGGGCGCGAGGACCAGTTCTTCGAGGACATCGATCTGTCCCGCACGGTCGGCTGGTTCACCACGCTCTTCCCCGTCGCCCTCCGGGTGCCCGAGGGGGACTGGGGCACCGCGCTCAAGTCCGTGAAGGAGCAGCTGCGCGCGGTGCCCGACCGGGGTTTGGGCTACGGCGCGCTGCGCCACCTCGCCCAGGACGCCCAGCTGGTCGGTGCGGCGACTCCCGGCATCAGCTTCAACTACCTGGGCCGGTTCGACTGGTCGGACGAGGGTGCCGCGCTGGTGCGCGCGGTCCCCGGCGGGCTCGACGGCGCGCAGGCGCCCGGCGCGGTGCGCCCGCACCTGCTCGACGTAGTGGCCCGCGTCCAGGACGACCACCTGGAGATCAGCTGGTACTACAGCGCCGGCCGCCACCACGAGCGGACCGTGGCCTCGCTGGCGGACGGCATGGTGACCGCGCTGGAAGGCATCGTCGCCCACTGCGTGGACCCGGACGCCGGCGGCCGAACCCCCGCGGACTTCCCGCTGGCCCGTCTGGACCAGGCGGCCGTCGACCGGATCGTGGGGGACGGGCGCGACGTGGCGGACGTCTACCCGCTCACGCCGATGCAGGCCGGCATGCTCTTCCACAGCCTGCTCGAACCGGACGGCCGCACCTACCTCAACCAGGTGCAGCTGGTGCTGTCCGGGGTCACCGACCCGCACGCCCTGGCCGAGGCGTGGCAGCGGACCGCGGACGCCAACCCGATCCTGCGCACCCGGCTGACCTGGGAGGAGAGCGCCGAGCCGCACCAGGTCGTCCAGCAGTGGGCCGCCGTGCCGGTGGCCCACCACGACTGGTCGCAGTGGCCGGCCGACCGGATCGAGCGCGAGACGGCCCGTCTGGTCGCCGAGGACCGGCAGGCGGGCCTCGACCTGCGCACGGCGCCGCTGATGCGGCTCGCCCTGATCCGGCTGTCACCGACCCGGGTGCGGATGGTGTGGACCTTCCACCACGTCCTGCTGGACGGGTGGAGCGCGGCCCAGGTCTTCGACGAGGTGTGCGAGCGGTACGACGCCCTCACCACCGGGCGCCCGCCGGCGGCGCCCGAGCGGGCTCCCTTCGGCCACTACCTGGGCTGGCTGGCCGGGCAGGACCCCGCCCGGGCCGAGCGGCACTGGCGCGAGGCCCTCGCCGGATTCCCGGCCGCCACCCCGCTGCCCCGGGACCGGTGGCCCGTCGAGGCCCACCGTGCCTCCTCCGGCGCGTCGGTGCGCGTGGCGCTCGACGACGACCTGTCGCCGCGGCTGCGCGAGACGGCGCAACAGGCGGGGCTGACCGTCAACACGGTGCTGCAGGGTGCCTGGGCGCTCCTGCTCGCGCGCTGCGGCGGCGGCGACGACGTGGTGTTCGGCACCATCGTCTCCGGTCGGCCTGCCGAACTCCCCGGCGTGACCTCGATGGTGGGGCTGTTCATCAACACGCTGCCCACCCGGGTGCGGATCGAGGGACAGCGCCCGCTACGGGAGTGGCTGCGTGCTCTGCAGGCCGCCCAGTCGGAGGACCGGCGCCACGGCTTCGTCTCGCTGGCGCAGCTGCAGACCTGGAGCGAGGTGCCCGGCGGGACCAGCCTGTTCGACAGCATCGTGGTCTTCGAGAACTACCCGTTCGACGAGGACGCGGTGAACCGTTACGGCCTGGCCGTCGAGGCCGAACGCGACGTGGAGCCCACCAACTACCCGCTGTGCGTGGTGGTGGTGCCCGGCGAGGCGCTGTCGGTCAGCCTCGAGTACGACCCGGCCGCCTTCGACGCGGCGACCGTCGAGGCGCTCGGGGCGGGCCTGGCGACGCTGCTCACGGCGATCGCGGCGGACCTCGAACAGTCGCCGGCCGACGTGCCGTTGCCGGACCCGCCGCGCGGGCGCGCGGCCCTCGAACGGCTCGCGGCGGCGGTGGCTCCGGCGCCGGGGGGAACCCTGTCCGAGCCGCCGCGGGCCACCCCGGCCGCGGCCGGCGACCGGCCCTCGCGCACCGGCACCGAGCGGCTGCTCGCCGCGATCTGGTCCGAGGTCCTCGGTGTGCCCGACGTGGGCCCGGACGACAACTACTTCGCGCTCGGCGGCGACTCGATCCTGGGGATCCAGATCGTCTCGGCCGCCCGCCGGGCCGGGCTCGCGCTGACCCCCCGGCACCTGTTCTCGCACCAGACACTGGCCGAACTCGCCCTGGCCGCCGAGGAGGCGCCGGTCGCGGCGGTCGTCGCCGAGCAGGGCGCGGTGGTGGGCGAGGTTCCGCTCACCCCCGTCCAGCACTGGCTGTTCGACACCCTGGGCGGTGACGCCCGCTTCACCCAGGGGGTCTCCTACCAGCTCGCGGCGGACGCCGACGAGACCCTGCTGCGCGCGGCCCTGACCGCCGTGCTGGCCCACCACGACGCGCTGAGCCTCCGGTTCGAGCCGACCGGCCCCGGTCAGTGGCGCCAGTACGGAGCCGCCCCCGGCGGCGCGCCGGTCAGCCTGCGGGTGCACGACCTGCCCGCCGGTGAGCCGCGGGTCCTCGCGGCGGCGCTGCGGGAGGCCGCCGCCGACCTGGCGGACGGCTTCGACCTGGGCAGCGGGCCACTGCTGCGCGCCGCGCTGTGCCGCTTCGACGGCGCGGCGCACCCGGTCCTGCTGCTGGCCGCGCACCACCTGGTGGTGGACGCCGTCTCCTGGCGGCTGATCCTGGAGGACCTGGAGCGCGCCTATCGCGCCCTGGGCGAAGGTCGGACGCCCGACCTCGGGGCCAAGAGCACCTCGTTCCAGGCCTGGGCCCGCCGGCTCGCCGCGCACACCGCGGCCGGCGGCTTCGACGACGAACTCGTCCACTGGCAGGGCCTCGACGACGGGGACGGCGCGATCGTGCTGCCGAGGGACCTCGACGGCGCCAACACGGGGGCCGTCGAGGAGGCGCTGACCGTCGGCCTGGACGCCGAGGAGACCCGCCGGCTGCTCCAGGACGTGCCGGACGTCTACCGGACCCGGGTCAACGACGTCCTGCTCTGCGCCCTGGGCCGCGTGCTGTCCCGCTGGACCGGCCGGGACCGGGTGGTGGTGGCCCTGGAGGGCCACGGCCGGGAGGAGCTGTTCGACGACGTCGACCTCGCCCGGACCGTCGGCTGGTTCACCACGATGTACCCCGTCGCCCTGGAGGTGCCCCCGGACGCGGACACCGGTGGCGCGCTGAAGGCGGTCAAGGAGAGCCTGCGCGCGGTGCCGCGCGGCGGACTCGGCTACGGCGCGCTTCGCCACCTGCGGCCCGCCGGGGGACCGCCGCTGCCGGAGCTGCCGCGGATCGGCTTCAACTACCTGGGGCGCCAGGACCGGAACCACCCACCGGGCGGTCTGCTGCACGCGCCGTCCGGCCCGCTCGGCGGCGGTATGGACCCCTCGGCCGAGCGGCCGCACCTCCTCGACGTCCTCGGGCAGGTGAGCGAGGGGCGGCTGGGGTTCACCTGGTCGTACTCCCGGGAGGTGCACCGGCGGGAGACCGTCGCCCGGCTGGCGGCCGAACTGGCCGACGAGCTGCGGGCGATCATCCGCCACTGCGCCGAGCCCGGCGCCGGGGGCCGCACGCCCTCCGACTTCCCGCTGGCTCCGCTGGACCAGCCGGCCGTCGACCGGCTGGCGGGCACCGGGCGGGAGGTGGTGGAGATCTACCCGCTCACGCCGACCCAGACCGGCATGGTCGTGCACGGCCTCGACGAGGCGGGGAGCGGCCTCTACGTCGAGCAGCTCACCTTCGTGCTGGACGGCGCCCGCGACCCGCGACTGCTGGCCGCCGCCTGGCAGCACGTGGTCGACCGCACACCGGTGCTGCGCACCTCCGTGGTGCTGCACGACGTGCCCGTACCCCTTCAGGTGGTGCACCGGCAGGCGACCCTGCCCGTCACCGAGCACGACTGGAGCGCCGTGGCGCCCGAGCGGCTCGGGACGGAGCTGGAACTGTTCCTCGCCGAGCGGCGGGGCCGCCCGCTGGGCCTGGACCGGGCCCCGCTGCTGCGGCTCGACCTGGTCCGGCTCGGCCCGGACGCGGTGCGGGTGGTGTGGACCTTCCACCACGTCCTGCTGGACGGGTGGAGCGTCTTCCAGGTCCTGTCGGACGTGCTGGCCGCCCACGCGGCGCTCGCCCGCGGCGAGCGGCCGAGTCTGCCCGAGCGCCGGCCCTTCGCGGACTACGCGGGCTGGCTGGCCGGCCGCGACACCGGCCGGGCGGCGGACCACTGGCGGGGCGCCCTGGCGGACCTCGCCACGCCCACCGCGCTGCCCTACGACCGCAGGCCCGGTCAGGACGCGACGGCCTGCTCCGGGGTCTGGCTGTCGCAGCGGCTCGGCGCGGCCGAGACCCACCGCCTCCAGGAGTTCGCCCGTCGCCACCGCCTCACCCTGAACACCCTGGTCCAGGGGGCCTGGGCGTTGCTGCTCTCGCGCTGGAGCGGCCAGTCGCAGGTGTGCTTCGGCACCACCGTCTCCGGGCGGCCGGCCGACCTGGTCGGCGCGGACACCATCATCGGCCTCTTCATCACCACGCTGCCCGCCCGCGTCACCGTCGACGGCGGCGCGAGCTGCGACGGGTGGCTGCGCGCGGTGCAGGAGGCCCGGGCCGAGGACCGCCGGTTCGACCACCTGCCGCTGAGCGAGATCCAGGCCCTCAGCGAACTGCCGCCCGGCACGGCGATGTTCGACAGTCTGATCGTGTTCGAGAACTACCCGGTGGGCGATGCGACGGCCGGCGCGCACGGACTGCTGATCCGCGACCT
Source organism: Kitasatospora sp. NPDC005751 (assembly GCF_040630835.1). Lineage (NCBI taxonomy): Bacteria > Bacillati > Actinomycetota > Actinomycetes > Kitasatosporales > Streptomycetaceae > Kitasatospora > Kitasatospora sp. NPDC005751. The sequence continues at coordinate 37,159 of NZ_JBEXYC010000032.1, read as the reverse complement.
GGAGGCCCGGGAGGCCACCAACTACCCGCTCACCGTGGTGGTTTCACCCGGTGACCGGCTCAGTGTGGAACTCGGCTACGACCCGCGGTACTTCGATCCCGGCACGGCCGGCTCGCTGGCCGCCCAGCTGCTGCACACGCTGTCCGCGCTGGCCGCCTCGGACGGCGCCGGCCGGCTGGACGACATCGACGTGCTGCCGCCCAGGGAGCGGACCCGGCTGCTGCACGGGCCGGTGCGACCGCCGCTCGACCCGGCGCCCCGGGCCACGCTGCCCGCCCTGGTGGAGGCCGCCGTGGACCGCCGGCCGGACGCACCGGCGCTGGCCGCCCCGGGCCTGGAGCTGTCCTTCGCCGAGGTCGAGGCGCACGCCAACCGGCTGGCGCACCGGCTCATCGCGCGCGGCGCCGGTCCCGGCGAGCTGGTGGCGCTGCTGCTGCCGCGCTCGGCGGACATGGTGCTGGCCCAGCTCGCGGTGGCGAAGACCGGCGCCGCGTTCCTGCCGGTCGACCCCACCTATCCGGACGAACGGGTCGAGCTGATGCTGCGCGACGCGGCTCCCGCGCTCACCCTCGATGCCAAGGAGGTGGCCGGCCTGCTGGCCGCGCCGGCGGACGGCACGCCCGACCGCCGGCCCACCGACGCCGACCGCAGCCGCCCGCTGGACCTGGACGACCCGGCCTACGTGATCTACACCTCCGGCTCCACCGGTACCCCCAAGGGCGTCGTCCTCACCCACCGCGGGCTCGCGGTGTTCGCCGCGGCCGAGGCCGAGCACTACCAAGTGGCCCCGGGGGACCGGGTGCTGGCCTTCGCCACCCCCAGCTTCGACGCCTCCGTGCTCGAACTGTGCATGTCCCTCCCGCACGGAGCCCGGCTGGTGGTCCCCGCTCCCGGTCCGCTGCTCGGCACCTCGCTCGCCCAGGTGCTGCGGGAGGAGCGGATCACCCATACCCTGCTGCCCCCGGCCGCCCTGGCCACCCTGCCGCCCGGCACCCCGGGCACGCTGCCGGACCTCAAGACGCTGGTGGTCGGCGCCGACGCGTGCAGCGCCGACCTGGTGGCCCGGTGGGCCCCGCGGCACCGCATGGTCAACTCCTACGGGCCCACCGAGGCCACCGTCGTCGCCACCTGGTCCGCGCCGCTGGAGCCGGACGGCGCCGCGCCGCCCATCGGCCGCCCGCTGCCCGCCACCGGGGCCTACGTCCTGGACGCGCGGCTGCGGCCGGTGGCCGACGGCGTGCCCGGCGAACTGTGGCTGAGCGGACCGGCCCTGGCCCGCGGCTACCTGGGCCGGCCGGGGCTGACCGCGGCGCGGTTCACGGCCGACCCGTTCGGTCCGCCCGGCACCCGGATGTACCGCACCGGCGACCGGGTGCGCCGCGACTCCCGAGGCGAGCTGCACTACCTGGGCCGCACGGACCACCAGCTCAAGCTGCGCGGACACCGGATCGAGGCGGGCGAGGTCGAGGCGGTCCTGGTGCGCCACCCGTCCGTCCTGGACGCCGTGGTGAGCGTGCGGGAGGACGAGCCGGGGCAGCCTCGCCTGGTCGCCCACCTGCTCGCGGGCCCCGGCGGCGACGCGCCGTCCGGCGCCGAGCTGCGCGCGCTGGCCGCCCGCTCCCTGCCGGGCTACATGGTCCCCTCGGCGTTCGCGGTCCTGGACGCCTTCCCGCTCACCGAGAGCGGCAAGACCGACCGGACGGCCCTGCCCGTGCCCGCCCCCGTCGAGTGGGGGCAGGCCGGCCACGTGGCGCCCCGCACGCCCACGGAGGAGGCGGTGGCGGCCATCTGGGAGGAGAGCCTGCGGACGGCCGTGGGCGTGGAGGACGACTACTTCCTGCTGGGCGGCGACTCGATGCGCGCCCTGCTGATCGCCTCCCGCGCCAACGACGCCTTCGGCGTCACGCTCACCCCCCGCGACATCCTGGTCTCCCGCACCGTGGCCGCCCTGGCGGAGCTGGTGGAGGAGCAGGTGCTGAGCGAGCTCGAAGACGCCGCGTACGGCGGCCCCGACGACGACGACGAACGGTGAGGACCCGACGACCATGACGCCTTCGAAGCGAGACCGCGCCGCCGCCCTGCCCGCGGACCTGCGGGAAGCGCTGCGCCGCAGGCTGGCCGGACAGGCCGGCGGCGAGGGGCCCGGCGCCGGGCGGACCGTCCCGCGCGCCGACCGCGGCCGCCCGCTGCCCCTCTCCTTCGTCCAGCAGCGCCTGTGGTTCCTGGACCGGCTGCGGCCCGGCGACCACCGCTACAACAGCGCCCTCGCCGTGCGCTTCACCGGGCCGCTGGAGCGCGAGGCGCTGGCCCGGGCGCTGGCCGCCGTGGTGGCACGCCACGAGGGACTGCGGACCACCTTCGAGGAGACCGACGGCCACCTGGCGCAGACCGTGCGGCCGGCCGAGCCGGTGCCGCTGCCGGTTCGCGAGCCGAGCCCGACGGAAACCCTCGACGCGATCCTGCTGGCGGAGTACTCCCGCCCGTTCGACCTGCGCCAGGGCCCACCGCTGCGGGCGCTGCTGGTGCGCGAGTCGGATGCCGCGCACGTCCTGCTGCTGACCGCGCACCACATCGTCACCGACGGCTGGTCCATGGGCGTGGTCCTGGACGAGCTGTGCACCGCCTACGCCGCCCTGGTCCGGGGCGCGGCCCCCCAGCTGCCCCCGGTGGCCACGCAGTACCCCGACTTCGCGGTGTGGCAGCGCGAGCAGCTCTCCGGCACCCGACTCGAGAAGCACCTCGCCTACTGGAAGGGGCAGCTGGCCGGCGCGGTGGCCCCCGAGCTGCCGCTGGACCGGCCCCGGCGCGGCGAGGAGGCCGGCGCGGGCGCGATCCACACCTTCCCCGTCTCCGCGCGGCTGACGGCCCGGCTGCGCGACCTGGTGACCGAGCAGCACAGCACGCTCTACACCGCTCTGGTCGCCGCCACCCAGGCGCTGCTGGCCCGCTGGTCCGGCCAGGACGACATCACCGTGGGCTCCCTGACCTCCGGGCGCTCCCGCACCGACCTGGAACGGGCCGTCGGCTGCTTCGTCAACACGGTGGTGCTGCGCACCCCGGTGGAGCGGTCCTGGTCCTTCCGCGACCTGCTGTCGGCCGCCACCACCACCGTCAACGACTCCTTCGTGCACGGTGACACGCCCTTCGAGCGACTGGTGGAGACGGTCGGCGCCCCCCGCGAGGCGGGCCGCAACCCGCTCTTCGACGTGATGGTCCTGCTGCACCCCGCCCCGCCCGCGCCCGCCGCCGCGCACGGGCTGGACGTCTCCCTGGTCGACGTGCCCCGGCAGGCGGCCACCTTCGACCTCAGCGTGGAGTTCGTCCCGGACGGGGAGGGGCTGACCGGCCTGCTGGAGTACCGCAGCGACCTGTTCGACGAGTCCACCGCGCGGCGGATGGCCGACCAGCTGCTGCGGCTCCTGGAGGGCGTCGCCGCCGAACCGGACCGGCCGCTGGGCACCCTGCCGCTGCTCTCCGCCGAGGAGGTCCGCCGGGTGACGCGGGAGTGGAACGGCGCCCGGCTGCCCGTTGACGACGCCTGCTACCCCGAACTCCTGGAGCGCCGGGCCGCCCTGACCCCGGCGGCCCTCGCCCTGGTCGCCGGGGGCGAGCGGCTGGACTACGCGACGCTCAACCGCCGGGCCAACCGGCTCGCGCACCACCTGATATCCCTCGGAGCGGGCCCCGAACGGCTGGTCGCGCTGACGCTGCCGCGCACCGCCGACATGATCGTGGCGATCCTCGCCGTCTGGAAGGCCGGCGCCGGCTACCTGCCGATCGACCCCGCCCTGCCCGCGGAGCGCGTGCGCTACCTGCTGGAGGACGCCCGGCCGGCGTTGGTCCTGGACGAGGACGCGTTGCGGGCCGCCCCGGCCACCGGCCGGGACACCGACCCCGTCGACGCCGACCGGATCGCCCCGCTGCGCCCGGCGAACACCGCCTACGTCATCTACACCTCGGGCTCCACCGGCCGCCCCAAGGGCGTCGTGGTGGCGCACCGCGCGGTGACGCACCTGCTGGCCGCCCACCGGGCGGGCTTCGTCGCCGACGCGGGCGGCGGCCCGCTGCGGGTGGCGCTCACCGCCTCGTTCTCCTTCGACACCTCCTTGGAGGGCGTGCTGCTGATGGCCGACGGCCACCCGCTGCACGTGGTCGACGAGGTGACCCGGATGGATCCGGCCGCCCTGGTCGAGTACGTGGTCCAGCACCGCGTCGACTTCCTCGACGTGACCCCCTCCTACCTCGGTCAGCTGCTGCCCGCCGGGCTGCTCACCGATCCGCGGCACCGCCCGCGGGTGCTGATGCTCGGCGGCGAGGCGGTCGGCGCCGCCCTCTGGCGCGAGCTGGCCGCGCACCCCGGGGTGGCCGCCTACAACTTCTACGGCCCGACGGAGTGCACGGTCGACGCACTGGCCTGCCGGATCGCGGACGGCGACCGGGCGCTGGTGGGCCGCCCGCTGCCGAACGTGCGGGCGTACGTGCTGGACGACCGGCGCCGGCCGGTGCCGCCCGGCGTCGGCGGCGAGCTGTACCTGGCGGGCGAGCAGCTCGCCCGCGGCTACGCCGACCGTCCCGGGCTGACCGCGGCGCGGTTCACGGCCGACCCGTTCGGGCCGCCCGGTGCCCGGATGTACCGCACCGGAGACTTGGCCCGCTGGACCGCCGACGGGCGCCTGGACTACCTCGGGCGGGCGGACGACCAGGTCAAGGTGCGCGGCCACCGCGTCGAACCGGGCGAGGTCGAGGCGGCGCTGCTGGAGCTGCCCGCCGTCGGCGCGGCCGCGGTGGTGGCCGCGCCCGACGCACACGGCCGCGCCCGGCTGGCGGCCTATCTGGTGCCCGCCACCGGATACGCCGTGCCGCCCGCCGCCGACCTGCGGGCGGCGCTGCGGCAGGTGCTGCCCGACCACCTGGTGCCGTCCTCCTTCACCGCGCTCGACGCGCTGCCGCTCACCACCAGCGGCAAGCTCGACCGCCGGGCCCTGCCCGCCCCCGACCTCGAAGTGGACCGGCAGCAGAAGGAGTTCGTCGCCCCACGGACCCCGGACGAGGAGGTGCTGGCCGGCATCTGGGCCGAGGTGCTCGGCGTCGCCAGGGTGGGCGTCACGGACAACTTCTTCGAGCTGGGCGGCGATTCGATCCTCAGCATCCAGGCCGTCTCCCGGGCCCGAGCCGCAGGCCTGCGGCTCGGTTCGAGCGACGTCTTCCGCCACCAGAGCGTCGCCGACCTCGCCGCTGCGGCGGCCCGCCGCCGGCTCGCCCCGGCGGCGACGGCGCGGCGACCGCGGGACGACGGACCCGCGCCGCTGACCCCGGTGCAGGAGTGGTTCTTCGCCACCCACGGCCCGCTGCGCCACTTCAGCATGTCGATGCTGCTCGACCTGCCGTGCGACCTGGACGAGCGGGCGCTGGAGCTGGCGCTCGAAGCGGTGGCGGCCGCGCACCCGGCGCTGCGCACCCGGTTCACCCGCACCGGCGACGGCTGGCACCAGAGCCCCGGAGCCGGTCCGGTCGGCGCTTTGCTGACCTGCCACGACCCGGCCGCCCTCGCCGCCGACGCCGAGGCCGAGGACGCCGCCCGGCGCCGCGCGGCCGACGCGGCCCGTGAGGCCCTCGACCCGGCCAGCGGCGCGCTGCTGCGCGCGGCCCTGCTGCGGGCCGCCGACGGCGCCCGGCCCCAGCTGTTCGTGACGGCCCACCACCTGGCCGTGGACAGCGTCTCCTGGCGGGTGCTGCTGGCCGACCTCGCCCTGGCCTACCGGCAGGCGGCCGCCGGCGAGCCGGTTCGGCTGGACCCCGAGCAGACCCCGTTCACCGACTGGGCGCACCACGTCGCCGAGCGCGTTCGGGCCGGGGACCTCGACGGTGACCTGCCGTACTGGCTGGACGAGGTCTCGGCCGCGCCGGCCCCGCTGCCCGTCGACCTTCCCGGCAGCCCGCTGGCCGGTTCGGTCCGCACCGTTCGGACCAGGGTGGACCGGGCCACCACCGAGGCGCTGCTGCGCCAGGTCCCCGCGGTCTACCGCACCCAGGTCAACGACGTGCTGCTCAGCGCGCTGGGCCGGGTGCTCGCCGACTGGACGGGCGCCGGGCGGGTGGCCGTCGCCCTGGAGGGGCACGGCCGCGAGGAACTCGGCGGGCCGGCCGGCCACGAGCCCGACCTCTCCCGCACGGTCGGCTGGTTCACCACCCAGTACCCCGTCACCCTCACCCCGGTCGGAACGGCCGGCGCCCCGGACTGGGCCGCCACTCTGAAGGGGGTCAAGGAGCGGCTGCGGGCCGTCCCCCGGCGGGGCCTGAGCTACGAGGCGCTGGCCCGCCTCGGCTCGCCCGACCCGGCCGCGGCCGCCCTGCGGGCGGTGCCGCTGCCCCAGGTGTCCTTCAACTACCACGGCCAGTGGGCGGCCGCCGAGGGCGGCGACTTCGCCCCGGCCGGCGAGGCTCCCGGTCGGGACATCGCCCCCGACGCGCCGCTGGACCACCTGCTCGACATCTCCGCCGTGGTGGCCGACGGCGAGCTGGAGATCACCTGGCACTACAGCGACCAGGTGCACGAGGCGGCCACCGTCCAGCACCTGGCGGCCGCGCTGACCGCCGCGCTGACCGCCGTCGCCGCGCACTGCGCCCGCCCCGGCGCCGGCGGCCGCACTCCGTCCGACTTCCCGTTCGCCCGGCTGGACCAGGCCGGCGTGGACCGGCTGGTCGGCGACGGCCGGGCGGTGGAGGACCTGCTTCCCCTCACCCCGCTCCAGGAGGGCATGCTCTTCCACCGCCTGGTCGGCGGCCCCGACGACGTGTACGTCGACCAGGCCGCGCTGCTCCTGGACGGCGTGAGCGACCCCGACACCTTCGCCGCCGCCTGGCAGCGGGTGGCCGACCGCACGCCCGCCCTGCGCACCTCGGTGGTGTGGGAGGGCGTCCCCGTCCCGCTCCAGGTCGTGCACCGCCGCGCCCGGATACCGGTCACCCAGCTTGACCTGCGCGCGGCGGGCCCGCAGGAGCGGGCCGAGCGGGTCGCCGCCGTGCGCGCGGAGGACCTCGCGCGGGGCGTGGACATCGCCGCGGCGCCGCTGATGCGGCTCACCCTGATCCGGCTGCCCGACGCGCGCCTGCACCTGCTCTGGACCTCCCACCACCTGATCCTGGACGGCTGGAGCCTGGCCCAGGTGCTCACCGACGTGTTCGAGGAGTACGCGGCGCTCAGCACCGGCGCCGAACCGCGACCGGCCGCACGCCGGCCCTTCGGCGACTACGTGCGCTGGCTGGCCGGGCAGGACGCCGAGGCCGCCAGGGCCCACTGGCGGGGCGTCCTGGAGGGGTTCGCCACCCCGACCCCGCTGCCCGTCGACCGGGTCCGGCGCGGGCTCCACCAGGCCCGGTCGGCGGGCGTGCACCCGGCCGGGCTGTCCGCGGAGGTGTCGCAGCGGCTGGCCCGGACCGCCCGGCAGGCCGGGCTGACCATGGGCACCGTGGTCCAGGGCGCCTGGGCGCTGCTGCTGTCGCGCTACAGCGCCGAGCGGGACGTGCTGTTCGGGACCACCGTCTCCGGACGCCCCGACGACCTGCCCGGTGTCGAGTCGATGATCGGGATGTTCATCAACACCCTGCCCACCCGGGTCCGGGTGGACGGCGGGCGCACCGCCGCGGCGTGGCTCCGGGACCTCCAGGAGGCGCAGGCCGAGGCCCGGCGCTTCGCCGCGGTCTCGCTGGCCGAGCTGACCGGCATGAGTGAGGTGCCCTCCGGCAGCCCGCTCTTCGACAGCATGGTCGCCTTCGAGAACTATCCCTTCGACGAGGCGCGCTCGGCGGGCTCCGGCGTGCGACTGGCCGACGTCTCCTCCCGGGACGCCACCAACTTCCCGCTGGTGCTGCGGGCCTACCAGGGCGAGCGGTTCGGTTTCGACCTCGCCTACGACCCGGAGCTGTTCGACGCCGGGACCGCGCACACCCTGGCCGACCGTCTCTGCCTGCTGCTCACCGAGCTGGCCGGCGGCCTGGACCGCCCGCTGCGCGCCCTGGCCTGGACCACCGCCGAGGAGCGGCGGCGGATGCTGGTCGACTGGAACGGCGCCGCGCAGGGCCGGCCGGACCGGACCCTGGTGGACCTCTTCGAGGCGCAGGCCGCCCGGACCCCGCACGCCGAAGCCGTGAGCTACGGCGACGAGCGCCTCGACTACGCCACGCTTGACGCGCGGGCCGACCGGCTCGCCCACCGACTGGCCGAACTCCACGCCTCGACCGAGCAGTTCGTGGCCCTCGCGCTGCCCCGCTCGACCGACCTGGTGGTGGCGGTCCTCGCCGTCCTCAAGACCGGCGCGGCCTACCTGCCGCTCGACCCGGCGCTGCCGCCCGAGCGCCTGGCCCAGCTGCTGCGCGACGTCCGGCCGGTGGCGCTGGTGACGCTCACCGGGGACGCCGCCGCGCCGGGGCCCACCGACGTGCCCGTACTGGCGCTGGGCGACGCCGACGTGCGCGCCGACCTCGCGCGGCGCCCGGCCGGCAAGCTCGCCCCGCGCCGCCGCCCGCTGCCCGAGAGCCCGGCCTACGCCATCTTCACCTCGGGATCCACCGGGCGCCCGAAGGGAGTCGTGATCCCGCACGCCAACGTGGTGCGGCTCTTCGACCGCACCGCCGAGTGGTTCGGCTTCGGCGCCGAGGACGTCTGGACGCTCTTCCACTCCTACACCTTCGACTTCTCGGTGTGGGAGCTCTGGGGCCCGCTGCTGCACGGCGGCCGGCTCGTCGTGGTTCCCGAGGACACCGCCCGCTCCCCGGAGGACTTCCTGCGCCTGCTGGCCGACGAGCGGGTCACCGTCCTCAACCAGACCCCGTCCGCGTTCTACCCGTTGATCCGCGCCGACGCCGAGAACCCGGCCCTGGCGGACCGGTTGGCGCTGCGCACGGTGGTCTTCGGCGGCGAGGCGCTGGACGTGACGACGCTGGCCGACTGGTACGACCGCCACCCGGACGGCGCGCCGCGCCTGGTCAACATGTACGGCATCACCGAGACGACCGTGCACGTCACCCATGCCCCGCTGGACCGCGCCACGGCCCGCGCCGGCGGCCCCGGACCGATCGGCACCGGCATCCCCGACCTGCGGGTGTACGTGCTGGACGCCGACCTGGCGCCGGTCCCCCCCGGTGCGGTGGGCGAGTTGTTCGTCGCGGGGGAGGGCCTCGCCCGCGGCTACCTGAACCGCCCGGGCCTGACCGCCGCCCGCTTCGTCGCCGACCCGTTCGGGCGTCCCGGCTCCCGGATGTACCGCACCGGCGACCGGGCCCGCCGACGGGCCGACGCCACCCTGGAGTACCTGGGCCGCGCCGACCAGCAGGTGAAGATCCGCGGCTACCGGATCGAGCCCGGCGAGATCGAGGCCGCCCTGCACGCCCATCCGGGTGTGGGCGCCGCCGCCGTGGGCGTGTACGAGGACACCGCCGGCACCCGCCGCCTGGTGGCCCACGTGGTCGGCGGCGGTGAGCGCGCCGAAGCCCCGCCGTCCGCCGCCGAGCTGCGCGCGCACCTGGAGCGGCTGCTGCCCCCCTACATGGTGCCCGCCGCCTACGTCCCGATGGCGGCCCTGCCGCTCACCGTCAACGGCAAGCTCGACCGGCGGGCGCTGCCCGCGCCGGGCCCGGACGGTTTCGCGGCCGGCCACGACCGCACCGCCCCCCGCACCCGGGCCGAACGGCTGGTCGCCGAGGCCTGGGCCGACGTCCTGGACACCGACGAGGTCGGCGTGGACGACGACTTCTTCGCCCTCGGCGGCGACTCCATCCTCGCGATCCGGGTCACCTCCCGGCTGCGCGCGGCGTTCGGCACGGACGTCTCGCCCCGGCTGCTGTTCAGCCACGGCAGACTGGCCGACCTGGCCGCCGCCCTCGGCGAGCCGGCCGCCGGGGGGAGCCCGTCGGCCGACGCGATCCCCGCCGCCGACCCGGCCGTCGAGCCGCCGCTGTCCTACGCCCAGCAGCGGCTCTGGTTCCTCGACCGCTTCGAGCCGGACGGCACCGAGTACACCACCCTGTCCGTGCTGCGCCTGCGCGGAGCGCTCGACGAGAGCGCCCTGCGCGCCGCGCTGGACGCCCTGGTGGCCCGGCACGAGGCGCTGCGCACCACGTTCACCGAACAGGACGGGCGCGCCCGGCAGAGCGTGCGCCCGGCGCAGCCGGTCGAGCTGCCGGTGGACGACCTCCGCGGGCAGCCCCCGGCGCTCCTGGAGGCACTGCTGGAACGCGTCGCCGCCACCCCGTTCGACCTGGCCGCCGGGCCGTTGCTGCGGGCCCGGCTGGTGCGGACGGCCGAGGACGAGCACGTGCTCGTGCTGGCCGTGCACCACATCGCCACCGACGGCTGGTCGGTGGCCGTCCTCGGCCGCGACCTGGGCGAGCTGTACGCGGCCGCCCTCGAACGGCGCCGCCCCGAGCTGCCCGAGCTGCCCGTGCGGTACACCGACTACGCCGTCTGGCAGCGCGCCCGCACCGACCGCGCCGAGGCGGACCTCGCCCACTGGCGCCAGGCCCTGGACGGCCTGGAGCCGCTGGACCTGCCCACCGACCGTCCGCGCCCCGCCGTCCGCACCCGGGACGGCGCCCTGCTGACCTTCACCCTGCCCGCCGCGCTGACCGGACGGCTGCGCGAGCGCGGGCGGGAGGCCGACGCCACCCTCTACATGACCCTGCTGACGGCCTGCCAGGTGCTGCTCGCCCGCTGGGCCGGCCAGCAGGACGTCGCCGTGGGCACCGTCGCCTCGGGCCGGGAGCGGCCCGAACTCCACGACGTGGTGGGCATCTTCGTCAACACCCTGGTGCTGCGCGCCCAGGTGCGCCCGGAGCTGTCGTTCCACGAGCTGCTGGGCCGGTCGCGGGACACCGTCCTGGCGGCGTTCGCCCACCAGGAGGTGCCGTTCGAGCGGCTGGTGGACACCCTCCAGCCGGAGCGCGACACCAGCCGCACGCCGCTGTTCCAGGTGATGGTGGCCCTGCACAACCTGGGCACCGAGGCACCCCGTCTGCCGGGCCTGGAGGTGGCACCGCTGGCACCGCCGGTCCGCAGCGCCACCTTCGACCTCGCCTTCGACTTCGTCGAGCGCGACGGCGGCCTGACCGGCTACCTGGAGTACAGCACCGGCCTGTTCGACGAGGCCACCGCCGAGCGGCTGGCCGGCTGGCTGCGGACCCTGCTGGAGGCGGTGGCCGAGGACCCGGGCAGCGCCGTCGCCACCCTGCCGTTGATGACCGCCGACGAACGCCGCCGGGTGCTCCGGACGGGGCAGGGCGAGCCGATGGCAGTGCCGGACACCACCTTTCCCGCCCTGTTCGAGGCGCAGGCCGCCCGTACCCCGCACGCCACCGCCCTGGTGGCCAGGGACGCCACCCTCGACTACGCCGCCCTCAACGGGCGGGCCAACCGGCTCGCCCGCCACCTCGTCTCCCGTGGCGCCGGCCCGGAACAGGTGGTCGCGGTCCGGCTGCCGCGCACCTCGGACCTGCTGGTGGCCCTGCTCGCGGTGCTCAAGGCGGGTGCCACCCTCCTCTGCCTGGACCCCGAACTCCCCGAGGAGCGGGCCGCCTTCCTGCTCGCCGACGCCCGTCCGCGGACGCTGCTGACGGAGCGGGAGCTGCACGAGGTGCCGTGGGACCGGCTGCCCGCCCACGACCTCACCGACGCCGACCGGCGCGATCCGCTGCTGCCGCGGCACACGGCCTACCTCATCTACACCTCCGGTTCCACCGGCCGACCCAAGGGCGTCGCCGTGGAGCACCGCCAGCTGGTCAACCTGTGCCAGGACCACCGCGCGGGGCTGTTCGCGCCGCACCTGACGGACGGGCGTCCACTGCGGATGGCGCTCAGCGCCTCGTTCTCCTTCGACACCAGCTGGGAGGGCCCGCTGCTGCTCACGTTCGGCCAGGAGGTGCACCTCATCGACGAGGACGTCCGGCTCGACCCGGAGGCCTTCTGCGCCCAGATCGCCGAACGCCGCTTGGACGTGGTCAACGTCACCCCCTCCTACCTGCGTGAACTCTCGGCCGCCGGGCTGTTCGCGGCGGGCCGCCACCACCCGGGCCTGCTGCTGGTCGGCGGCGAGGCGATCTCGCCCGCCGCCTGGCAGGAGCTGTGCGCGGCGCAGCACGACCTCGGCGTCACCGCCTACAACGTCTACGGGCCCACCGAGTGCACCGTCGACGCCCTCTACGGCCGGTGCGCGGACCGCCCCGAGCGCCCGGTCGTCGGCCGCCCCGGCCGCAACCTGCGGGCCTACGTGCTCGACGAGGTCCTGCGGCCGGTGCCGCCGGGCATGGCGGGGGAGCTGTACCTGGCCGGGGCGCAGGTGGCCCGCGGCTACCTGAACCGCCCGGGCCTGACCGCCGCCCGCTTCGTGGCCGACCCGTTCGGCGCGCCGGGGGAGCGCATGTACCGCACCGGCGACCGGGCCCGCTGGGACGCCCAGGGCCTGCTGGAGTTCCTCGGCCGGGCCGACGAGCAGGTCAAGATCCGGGGGTTCCGGATCGAGCCCGGCGAGGTGGAGGCCGCCCTGCTCGACCACCCGGACGTCGCCGAGGCGGTCGTCACCGCCCGCGAGCACGCCGGCCGGCTGATGCTCGTCGGCTACCTGGTGCCGGCCGGGGACCGGATCCCGCCCGCCGAGGAACTGCGGGTCCGGCTGCGGCGGACGCTGCCCGACCACATGGTGCCCGCCGCCTTCGTCCCGCTGGAGCGGATCCCGCGCAACTCCAGCGGCAAGACCGACCGCCGCGCCCTGCCCGCGCCGCCCGCGCAGCCCGACAGCGGCAACGCGTTCGTGGCGCCGCGGCCCGGCACCGAGGAGCGGCTGGCCGCGATCTGGGCCGAGGTGCTGGGTGTGGCCCGGGTGGGCGCGCACGACAACTTCTTCGCGCTCGGCGGGGACTCCATCCTCAGCATCCAGATCGTCTCCCGGGCCCGGGCCGGCGGGCTCGCGCTGACCACCAAGGACGTCTTCCGGCACCAGAGCGTCGCCGAACTCGCACTGGTGGTCGGTGCGGCGGGCGCGCGCCCGGACACCGGGGGCGACCCCTCGCCCACCGAAGCGCCGCTCACCCCGATCCAGCACTGGTACCTCGACGGCCGCCGCCCCGGCGACCCGATGCGCTTCACGATGACCCAGCGGGTGGAACTGGCCCCCGGCGCGGACCCGTCGGCCCTGGACCAGGCAGCCGCGGCCCTGGTGCGCTGCCATGCCGCCCTGCGCACCCGGCTGCGCCACACCGGCACCGGCTGGCGCCAGGAGGTGCTCGCCGAGGCGCCCCGGAGCGTCTTCACCCGGTACGAGGCGGCCGGCCTCGACCCCGCGGCCCTGGAAGCGGCGGTGCAGGACACCACGGCCTCGGCCCAGGCCGAACTGGACCCGACCGAGGGCCGGATGGTCCGCGTGCTCTTCTTCGACCGCGGCGCCCGGGAGCCGGGCCAGCTCGTCGTCACCGTGCACCATCTGGCCGTGGACGGCGTCTCCTGGCGCATCCTGTTGGCCGACCTCGAAGCGGCCTACCAGGCGGTCGGTGCCGGCCGCGGCGCCGAACTGCCCCCGGCGGGCACCTCCTACGGCCACTGGGCGACCCGGCTGGAGCAGCACACCCGCTCCGGCGCGCTGGCCGCCGACGCCGCGTACTGGGCGCGGACCGCCACGGCCCCGGCCGACCTGCCCGCCGGCCGGCCCGGTCCCAACACCCACGGCGGCGCCGCCACCGTCACCGTGACGCTGGACGCGGAGACGACCGAGGCCCTGCTGCGCCAGGTCCCCGAGGTCTACCGCACCCAGGTCAACGACGTGCTGCTCAGCGCCCTGGGGCGCACCCTGGCGCGCTGGTGCGGTCGCGAGAGCGTGCTGGTGGGCGTGGAGGGGCACGGCCGGGAGGACCTCTTCGACGACCTCGACCTGTCCCGGACGGTGGGCTGGTTCACCGCCGAGTTCCCGCTCGCCCTGAGCGTCGACCCCGACGCCGGATGGCACGAGACGCTGCGCTCGGTCAAGGAGCAGCTGCGCGCCGTCCCGCTGCGCGGGCTGAGCCACGGTGCGCTGCGCCACCTGCTGCCGGGCGGTGCGCCGGCGGGTACGCCGGCTCCGCGGATCGGCTTCAACTACCACGGCCGGTGGGACGCCGAGAGCGCCGGCGCCGACGGCCTCTACCGCGCGTCGCTGCCCCCGGCCGGCCGCGACACCGACCCGGACGAAGCCCGCCCCTACCTCCTGGACGTCACGGGGGTGGTCCAGCACGGGCGCCTGGAACTGGGCTGGACCTACCCGGCGGCCGTCTACGACGAGGCCGAGGTCCGCGCACTGGCCGAGGAGATGCGCACCGCCCTGCGCGAGATCGCGGCGCACTGCGCCCGCCCCGGGGCCGGCGGCCGCACCCCCTCCGACTTCCCGCTCGCCGGCCTGACCCAGGACCAGCTGGACCGGCTCGTCGGCGACGGGCGCCAGGTCGCCGACGTGCTGCCGCTGACGCCGCTCCAGTCCGGGATGCTCTTCCACGGGCTGGTCGACACCGAGGGCGCCTACTTCGACCGGATCGTGGTGCGGCTGGCCGGCGTGGCCGACCCGCGCGTGTTCGCCGAGGCCTGGCAGCTGCTGGCCGACCGCACGCCCGCGCTGCGCACCGGCGTGCACTGGCGGGGCCTGCCGCATCCCGTTCAACTGGTGCTCCAGCGCGCCGAGGTGCCCGTCACCCTGCTGGACTGGCGGCAGCTGCCGGCGGACCGGCAGGAAGCGCAGACCGAGCGGCTGCTCGCCGCGGATCGCGCGGCGGGCATGGACCTCACCGCCGCGCCGCTCACCCGGCTCACGCTGGCCGCGCTCCCCGGTGACGAGGTGCTGCTGCTCTGGTCCACCCACCACCTGATCCTGGACGGCTGGAGCAGCGGGCAGTTGCTGACCGAGGTCTGCGACCAGTACGCCGCGCTGACCGGCGGCGCTGCGCGGGGGCCCCGCCCGTCGAGGCGTCCGTTCGCGGACTTCCTGCGCTGGCTGGCCGAGCAGGACGGGCAGGCGGCCGAGCACTACTGGGCCGACGCCCTGGCCGGCTTCACCGCGCGCAACCCGCTGCCGTATGACCGGGTGCCCGGCCAGGCGCACCGCGCCCGCTCCGCCGCCACCGTCCACCGCGAGCTGGACCAGGACCTCTCCCAGCGGCTGCGGGAGCGGGCGCGGTGCGCCGGACTGACCGTCAACACCGTGGTCGAGGGGGCCTGGGCCCTGCTGCTGGCGCGCTACGGCGGCAGCGACGACGTGGTCTTCGGCACCACCGTCTCGGGCCGGCCGGCGGAGCTGCCCGGCGTCGAGTCGATGATCGGCATGTTCATCAACACCGTGCCGACCCGGGTCCGGATACCCGCCACCGGCGGCGTGCTGCCCTGGCTGCGCGAGCTCCAGGCGCGCCAGAGCGACGGGCGCCCCTTCGACCACCTGGCCCTGACCCGGATCCAGGCGCTGAGCGAGGTACCGGCCGGCGAGGCGCTCTTCGACAGCATGGTGGTGTTCGAGAACTACCCCGTCGACGAGTCCGTCGCGGCCAGGACCGGTGTGCGGGTGACGGAGGTACGGGCCGACGACGCCACCACCTTCCCGTGGTGCCTGCGTGCCTACCTGACCGAGCGGCTCGGCCTCGACCTGGCCTACGACCCCGCGCTGTTCGACCGGTCCACGGTGGAGCGCGCGGCCCGGCGCCTAACCGTGCTGCTCGCCGCCCTCGCCGACGGTCTGGACGGTGAGGTGGGCGAGCTGGAGCCGCTGACCGCGGCCGACCGGGAGCTGCTGGCGTCCTGGCAGAGCACCGCCCGCCCGGCGACGGCGCAGAGCCCGGTGGCGCTCTTCGCCGAGCAGGCCCGCCGCACACCCGAGGCGGTCGCGGTGCGGCACGGCGAGGACGACCTGACCTACCGCCGGCTCGACCGGTGGTCGGACCGGCTGGCCGCCCGGCTGCTGGCCGACGGCCTGGCCGTCGAGGGGCGGGTGGCGCTGGCGATGGACCGCTCGGTCGAGCTCGTCGTCGCCCAGCTCGCCGTCCTCAAGGCGGGCGGTGCCTACGTCCCGGTGGACGTCCGGGCGTCCGAGGAACGCCGCCGCGCGCTGCTCGCCCGGGCCGGCGCCACCGTCCGGCTCACCACCGACCAGGTCGCCGCCGTCCGTACCGAGGCGGCCGGGCAGCCCGTGCTGTCCGCGCCGCCGGCCGACCCCGACCGGCTGGCCTACGTGATGTTCACCTCCGGATCCAC
The DNA here is from genome assembly GCF_040630835.1 of Kitasatospora sp. NPDC005751. Taxonomy (NCBI): domain Bacteria; kingdom Bacillati; phylum Actinomycetota; class Actinomycetes; order Kitasatosporales; family Streptomycetaceae; genus Kitasatospora; species Kitasatospora sp. NPDC005751. The sequence goes on along the minus strand of NZ_JBEXYC010000032.1, from coordinate 20,910 downwards.
CGGCGAGCCCAAGGCGGTGGCGGTCCGGCACCGCGACGTGGCCTCGCTGGCCACCGACAGCCGCTTCACCGACGGCGGTTGCGAACAGGTGCTGCTGCACTCCCCGGTGGCCTTCGACGCGAGCACCTTCGAGGTCTGGGCACCGCTGCTCAACGGCGGCCGGGTGGTCGTCGCCCCCGACGGGCCGGTGGACGCGGCGCTGCTGCGGCGGCTGACGTCCGGCGGGCTGACGGCGCTGTGGCTCACCGCCGGGCTCTTCCGCCTGCTGGCCCAGGACGCGCCGGACTGCTTCACGGGTCTGCGCCGGCTGTGGACCGGCGGCGACGTGGTGCCCGCCGCCGCCGTGCGCCGGGTCCTCGCCGCCTGCCCCGGCCTGTGCGTGGTGGACGGCTACGGACCCACCGAGACCACCGTCTTCGCGACCTCCTTCGCCCTCGCCGACCCGGCGGCGGTGCCCGACACCGTGCCCGTCGGCCACCCCCTGGACGACAAGCGGGTGTACGTCCTCGACCGCCGCCTGCGGCCCGTGCCGCCCGGCTGCGCGGGCGAGCTGTTCGTCGCCGGTGAGGGCCTGGCGCGCGGCTACCTGGGCCGGCCCGGCGAGAGCGCGGCACGCTTCCTGGCCGACCCGTTCGGCGCGCCGGGGGAGCGGATGTACCGCACCGGCGACCTGGCCAGGCGGCGGCCGGACGGCGCCGTGGAGTTCCTGGGCCGCACCGACGACCAGGTGAAGATCCGCGGCTTCCGGGTCGAGCCCGGCGAGGTGGCGGCCGCGCTGGCCGCGCACCCGGGGGTCGCCGACACCGCCGTGGTCGTCCGCGAGGACCGCCCCGGCGCCCGACAGCTGGTGGCGTACGTCGTCGGCCCCGCGGGCGCCGACCTGGCGCAGCTGCGGGACTTCGCCGCCCGCCAGCTGCCCGACTACCTCGTGCCCACCGCCTTCGTCCCGCTCGCCGCCCTTCCGCTGAACCGCAACGGCAAGCTCGACCGCGCGGCACTTCCGGCGCCGGACGCCGACCGCGACGCCGGGCCCCGCGAGCGCCTCGCGCCGCGCACCGAGGCCGAACGCCGCACGGCGGAGGTCTTCGGGGAGGTGCTGGGCACAGCGCCGCCCGGTGTGGAAGACGGCTTCTTCGAGCTGGGCGGGGACTCCATCCTCAGCATCCGGCTCGCCGCCCGGCTGGCCGAGGCGTTCGGCACCGACCTGACGCCCCGCGCGGTCTTCCTCCACCCCACCCCGGCCGGACTGGCCCGGCTGCTCACGCAGGAGCGGCAACCCTGCGGCGCGGACCCCGCCGTCGTCCCGGTCGCCCGCGAAGCGGCGCCGCCGATGTCCTACGCCCAGCAACGCCTCTGGTTCCTGGAGGAGTTCGCGCCCGGCGGCACCGAGTACGTCACCGCGCTCGCGCTGCGCCTGCACGGCGCCCTGGACCTCGGCGCCCTCGGCGCGGCCCTGAACGCGCTGGTGGCCCGCCACGAGTCGCTGCGCACCACCTTCGACAGCGTCGACGGGCGTGGCGTCCAGCTCGTCCATCAGCCGCGGGAGGTGCCGCTCGCGCTCCACGACCTGTCCGAACTGCCTGAGCCGGAACGGCAGTCGGCGCTGCGCGGGCTGCTCGCCGACGAGCGGGGCCGACCCTTCGACCTGCGTCGGGGTCCGCTGCTGCGGGTCGCCCTGATCCGGCTGGCCGACGGCGACCACGTGCTGGCCATCACCCTGCACCACATCGTCACCGACGGCTGGTCGACCTCCGTCCTGCTCACCGACCTGGCCCACCTCTACCGCGCCGAACTGGGCTCCGGCGAAGACCAGTTGCCGCCCCTGCCGGTGCAGTACGCCGACTACGCGCACTGGCAGCGCACGGCCGGCGCCGCCGGCGCCGACGATCAGCTCGACTACTGGAGGAAGCAGCTGGCGGACGCCGAGCCGCTCCACCTGCCCACCGACCGGCCGCGCCCCGCGGTGCGCACCAGCAACGGAGCCACCGCCCGCCTGGAGGTGCCCGCCCCGACCGCCCGCCGGCTGGCCCGGGTCGGCCGGGAGCAGGGCGCCACCCTGTTCACCACGCTGGTCGCCGCCACCCAGGCCTACCTCGCCCGGCTCACCGGGGACGCGGACGTCGCGGTCGGCACCGTCACCTCCGGCCGCGACCGGGCCGAGACGCGGAACCTCGTCGGGTTCTTCGTCAACACCCTGGTCCTGCGCTCCCGGGTCGAGGCGGGGCAGCCCTTCACCGAGTTCCTCGGCGGCGTGCGGCACACGGTGCTGGACGCCTTCGCGCACCAGGAGGTGCCGTTCGAACGGGTGGTCGACGAGGTGCAGCCGGTCCGCGACACCAGCCGCAGTCCGCTCTTCCAGGTCATGGTCGTCCTGCAGAACACCCCGGCCGCCGACCTGGAACTTCCCGGCCTCGCCGTCACCGACGTCGAGACCGAGCTGGAACAGGCGCCGTTCGACCTCACCCTGGAGTTCGCCGAGACGGACTCCGGAGCGCTGCGCGCCCTGATCAGCTACAACACCGACCTGTTCGACGCGGTCACCGCCGAGCGCATCGCCGACCAGCTCGCCACCCTGCTCGCCGCCGTCGCCGAGAACCCCGGACGCCCCATCGGCGCCCTGCCGCTGGCCTCCGACGACGAGCTGAAGGCCCTGCTCGACCAGGCCCGGGGGACGTTCCGGCCGGTGCCCGAGGCGACCCTGCCCGAGCTGTTCGAACAGCAGGCGGCCCGCACTCCCCACGCGGTGGCGCTGCTGGACGGCGAACGCGAACTGACCTACGCGCAGCTGGACCGGGCGGCCAACCGGCTGTCCCACCGGCTGATCCGCCAGGGCGTGGGGCCGGAGCGGGTGGTGGCCCTGGCGCTGCCGCGCGCGGCCGAGACGGTGGTGGCGCAGCTCGCCGTGAGCAAGGCCGGCGGCGCCTTCCTCCCGGTCGACCCCGGCTACCCGGCCGGGCGACGGGAGTTCATGGTGCGCGACGCGGGCGCCTTCCTGATGCTCGACGACCCGGCCGAGGTGTGGACCGCCGACGGAGCGCCGACACCGCCCACCGACGCCGACCGCGCCACCGCGCTCAGCACCGGCCACCCCGCCTACGTCATCTACACCTCGGGATCGACCGGGACACCCAAGGGCGTGGTGGTCACCCACCGCGGACTGGCCGGCTTCGCCGCGGCCGCCGCCGAGCAGTACGCGGCCGGCCCCGGCGACCGGGTACTCCAGTTCGCCTCGCCCAGCTTCGACGCCTCGGTGCTGGAGCTGTGCGTCTCGCTGCTCAGCGGGGCCACCCTGGTCACCGGCGAAGAGGGCCCGCTGGTCGGCGAGCGGCTGGCCGAGGTGCTCGCCGACCGGCGGATCAGCCACACGCTGATCCCGCCGGCGGCCCTGGCCACCGTGGACCCGGCCGCGGCCGGCGCGCTGCCCGCGCTGCGCACCCTCATCGTCGGTGCCGAGGCCTGCCCGGCCGACCTGGTCGACACCTGGGCCCCCGGACGGCGGATGGTCAACTCGTACGGCCCCACCGAGGCCACCGTGGTCGCCAGCTGGACCGGCCCGCTGGCGGCGGGCGCGGGCACCCCACCGATCGGCCGCCCCGCCGGACCCACCAGCGTCTACCTGCTGGACGCCGCCCTACGGCCGGTCCCGCCCGGCGTGACCGGGGAGCTGTACGTCGCCGGGCCCGCCCTGGCCCGCGGCTACCTGAACCGCCCGGGCCTGACCGCCGCCCGCTTCGTGGCCGACCCGTTCGGCGCGCCGGGGGACCGGATGTACCGCACCGGAGACCTCGCGCGCCGCCACGGCGACGGAGAGCTGCGCTTCGTGGGTCGGATGGACGACCAGGTCAAGCTGCGCGGTTTCCGGATCGAGCCCGGCGAGGTGGAGAGTGCGCTGCGCCGTAGCGCCCTGGTGCGGGACGCGGTCGTCACCGTGCGTACCGGCGAAGCCGGGGACGGCCCGGGAGCCGGGCCCGCCCGGCTGGTCGCCTACCTCGTCCTCGCCGACAGCTGCGCCGGTCCCCTGGCGGACCAGGTGCCCGTCGCCGAGCTGCGCGCGCACCTGGCCGAGCTGCTGCCCCCGCACATGGTCCCCTCCCTCTTCGTGCCACTGGAGCGGCTGCCGCTCACCCCGAGCGGCAAGGCCGACCGCCGGGCGCTGCCCGACCCCGGACCCGCCCAGGCCGCCGCCGGGCGACGGGTCGCTCCGCGCACCGACACCGAACGCCGGATCGCCCGGATCTGGTCCGACGTACTGGGCATCGAGGAGATCGGCGCCGACGACAACTTCTTCGTCCTCGGCGGCGACTCCATCCTGAGCATGCAGGTGGTTTCGCGGCTGCGCCGGGACGGCCTGCACCTGGCGACCCGGGACCTGTTCAGCCACCAGACCGTCGCACAGCTGGCCACCGTCGTGCGCGACGCCCCGCAGCGCGCCGGCGACGCACCGGTGACCGGCGAGGTGCCGCTCACGCCCATCCAGGAATGGTTCCTCGGCACCCCGCGCGCCGCCCACCACCACTTCAACCAGTCGACGCTCCTCGAACTCGGCGCCGCCCCCGACCCGCGGGCGCTGCGCACAGCCCTGCACGCCCTGCTGGAGCACCACGACGCGCTGCGCATGCGCTTCACCCGGGACGAGGCGGGCTGGCACCAGTTCAACCCGCCGCCGGCCCCCGCCGACGACGTTCTGGAGCACCACGACCTGACCGGGCAGACATCCGAACAGGCCGCCGCCGCCGTGGCACGGGCCGCCGACGACCGGCACGCCGGATTCGACCTGGCCCGCGGCCCGCTCCTGCGGGCGGCGCTGTTCACCGGTGACCCCGGCCAACCGGTCCTGCTGCTCCTGGTCGCCCACCACCTGGTCGTCGACGCCGTCTCCTGGCGCATCCTGGGTGACGACCTGGAGAGCGCCTACCGACAGGCCGAGCAGGGCGAACCGGTCACCCTCGGCGAACGCGGCACGTCCTTCCGGGACTGGGCGCTCGGACTCGCCGCCCACGTCGCCGCGGGCGCCCTGGACGACGAACTGCCCCACTGGGAACAGGCGGTGTCCGCCGGCCCCGCCCGGGCGGCCCGCCCCGCCGACGCCGACGCCGACGCCGGGGCGGGCGAGCGGGCGACGGTGAGCGTGGAACTGGACGAGGCGGACACCGCGGCTCTGCTGCGGGCCGCACCGACGGCCTACCGCACCCGGGTCAACGACGTCCTGCTGGCCGCGCTCGCCCTGGCGCTGGCCCGCTGGACCGGAAGCGAACAGGTCCGGCTGGACCTGGAGGGACACGGCCGCGAGGACGTGCTCGACGGCGTCGACCTCTCCCGGACGGTCGGCTGGTTCACCACCGTCTACCCGGTCGCCTTCCAGGTGCCCGCACCCGGCGAGTTCGGACCCGACCGCGACTGGCGGTCCCTGGTGAAGTCGGTGCGCCGCCAGCTGCGCGCGGTGCCGGGCAACGGGCTCGGCTTCGGCGCGCTGCGCACCTTCGGCCCGCCCGAGGTCCGCGAGCGGCTCGCCGCGGGCACCCGGGGCGAGGTGGTCTTCAACTACCTCGGCCAGTGGGACTCCCGCCCGGAGAACGCCGGCCGCGGCCTGGTGCGCGTCGAGCGCGGCTCGTTCGGGCAGGACCACGACCCCCGCGACGGCGGCTCCCACCCGCTGGAGGTGGTGGGCGCGGTCCAGGACGGCCGCCTCGCCTTCACCTGGCACCACCGCCCCGCCGTCCACGACACGGCCAGTGTGCGCGGAGTCGCCGAGGAGTTCGGCGAGGCGCTGCGCCACATCGCCCGGCACGCCCGAGGAGGCCGATGACCGCGCCGTACCCGCCGGCGGGCCGCGGCCCCCCGCGCGCCCGCCCGACCATCACCGCCGACCGCACCCCAGCTACCACCGAGGAACGTGACATGGACGAGAACACCCGCTACCAGGTGCTGCGCAACGACGAGGAGCAGTACTCGCTCTGGCCGGCCGACATCGAGGTACCCGCGGGCTGGCAGAGCGTCGGCAAGGAGGGCACCGAGGCCGAGTGCATGGCCTACGTCGACGAAGTCTGGACCGACATGCGCCCGCGCAGCCTGCGCGAGCGCATGGCCGACAGCGAGTCCTGACCCGCCACCCGACCGGGGGCGCCGGCCGCACAACGCCGGCCCGGCGCCCCCGCCCCCTCTCACCACCCGCTCCCTGCCAGCGCCACGGCGCCCACCCCGATCGGAGCCCGCCATGACCCCCGCCCTGCGCACCGAGCGCCTCGACTTCATCCCCTACCGGCCCGAGGACGAGGACGCCTTCGTCGCACTGCTGCGCATCGAGGAGGTGTGCCACTGGATGGGCCAGGAACGCGCCCCCGAGTCGGAGCTGCGCGTGCTGTTCCGCGCGATCCGGACGGACGTGTACCCCAAGGACCTGTTCGACGTGTGGGGCCTGTGGCACGACGGGAGATACGCGGGCCACGCGGAGCTGAAGAAGACCGGAAACGTCGACGGCCACGAACTGATCACCGCCCTCGCCCCCGAGTTCTGGGGCCGGGGACTGGGCAGCGAGGCCGTCCGCGGCCTGCTGCGCCACGCCGCGGAGCACCTCGGACTCAAGGAGGCCTACGGGATGGTGGGTGCGGAGAACACCGCGAGTCTGGAGATGTGCCGCCGTCTGGGTTTCCGGCACCTGCGCGACGTCGTCGGCGAGGACGGCTCGGTGACGAAGCTCCTGGCCGTCTCCACGGAGGAACCGACGTGACGCCACCGGTCACCCGGGACGCCGTCCACGACCACGCCGGCGTAGGCGCATCGGTCGGAGACCGGCACGGCGGCTGCCCAGCCGAGCACCTGGCCGGTGGCATCGAGGGCGACCAGGCGGTGTCCGGTGAGCCGGGAGGCGTCGAACGCCTCCCAGCTGGGGGCGGTGGCCTCGAAGGTGGCGTCGCCGCCGTCGATCCCGTGCTGGTAGATCGTCGGCACCTGATCAGCGTGCTCGGGCAGCATCGCCGTGATGGTCACGGCGGCGTTCATGCTGCGGCCTCGATGCCGAGCTCGGCGAGCAGGCCGCGGATGCGCTGCTCGATCTGATCGCGGATCGGGCGCACGGCGTCGACGCCCTGGCCTGCCGGGTCATCCAGCTTCCAGTCCAGGTACCGCGTGCCGGGGAAGTACGGGCAGGCGTCGCCGCAGCCCATGGTGATCACCACGTCGGAGGCCTGCACCGCCTCGGCGGTCAGCACCTTCGGCACTTCGGCGGAGATGTCGATGCCGACCTCCGCCAGCGCCTCGACCACGGCCGGGTTCACCGTGTCGGCAGGGGCGGATCCGGCGGAGCGGACCTCGACGCGATGGCCGCCGAGGCGGGTGAGGAACGCGGCGGCCATCTGCGAGCGGCCGGCGTTGTGGACGCAGACGAACAGTACCGACGGGACGGCAGGAGAGCTCACGGGTTCTTCCTTCGACAGGAGCGGCGGGGCGGGGTTCAGCGGCCGGCGGCGGCCGGGTGGTGCACGTCGTACGGGACCACGGCGTCCTCGGCGGTAGCCGCGACGGGGCGGCCGAACAGGACGGCGGCCAAGGCGACGCCGACCACCAGGCCGACGAGCTGGGCGGCGACGAACGGCAGCACCGAGGGCGGGGCGATCCCGGCGAAGGTCTCGGTGAACGCCCGGCCGACCGTGACGGCCGGGTTGGCGAACGACGTGCTGGAGGTGAACCAGTACGCGGCGCCGATGTAGGAGGCGACCGCGACCGGGGCGAAGTGCGCCCGGCCGGCCCGGGCCAGACCGAAGACCAGCAGGATGAGGCCGGCGGTCGCCACGACCTCGCCCAGCCACAGATGCGGGGCCCAGCGGTCGTGGGTGGACCAGCGCACCAGCGGCTGCGCGAACATCGCGTCCGCCAGCACCGCCCCGCAGATCGCCCCGGCGATCTGCGCTGGCAGGTAGGCGGCGACCTCGCGCAGGCCCGGGCCCTCCCCGCCGCGGCGTCCGGTCCACCAGGCGGCCAGGGTGACAGCAGGGTTGAAGTGGGCCCCGGAGACGGGGCCGAGCAGGGCGATCAGCACGCCGAGACCGAACACGGTGGCCAGCGAGTTGGCCAGCAGCCGCACGCCCACGTCCTGGGACAGCTGGGTGGCCTGGATGCCGGAGCCGACCACGACCGCGACCAGGGCGCCGGTGCCGACGAACTCGACCGCGGCCCGGCGCCCGAGCGGAGCCACCTCGGTCATCTCGTGCCTCCTGCCGTCTGGGCGGCCGTGCCTGCCGGAGTCCGGAGCAGGGCGGACAGCTTGGCCAGCGCGGCGGGCAGCACCCAGTAGTAGACCCAGGTTCCACGCCGCTCGGAGCCGACCAGCCCGGCCTCGCGCAGCACCTTCAGGTGGTGGGAGATGGTGGGCTGGGAGACGTCGAAGGGGCCGGTCAGGTCGCAGACGCAGGCCTCTCCGCCCTCGTGCGAGGCGATCAGGGAGAGCAGCCGCAGCCGCACCGGGTCCGACAGGGCCTTGAACATCTTCGCCAGGTCCATGGCGGCTTCCTCGCCCAAGGGCTCGCGGACCATCGGCGAGCAGCACGCCGCCGCGTCGTCCTGGCCGAGCACCGGCAGTTCCAGATTCGACATACGTCTATGTTGACAGTCATCTATCCGGAGAGGCAAGCTCACTGTATCGACAGACGTCGAAACAAGACCTCGGATCGGGGAACCGCCATGTCCCGTGTTCAGCTCGCCCTGCGCGTCGCCGACCTCGAAGGCTCCATCGCCTTCTACTCCAGACTCTTCGGCACCGAGCCGGCCAAGCGCCGCCCCGGCTACGCGAACTTCGCCATCACCGAGCCCCCGCTCAAGCTCGTTCTCATCGAGGGCGAGGCCGGCGAGGACACCCGCCTGGACCACCTCGGGGTCGAGGTCGAGTCCACCGAGCAGGTGGCCGCGGCGACCAGCCGGCTCAAGGACGCGGGCCTGGCCACCTTCGAGGAGAACGACACCTCCTGCTGCTACGCGCTCCAGGACAAGACGTGGGTGCACGGCCCCGGCAAGGAGCCGTGGGAGGTCTACGTCGTGAAGGCCGACGCGGACACCCTTGGCAAGAGCGCCGACAGTGCGCCGGAGGCTTGCTGCGGCACCACCGCCTGCTGCACCCCCGTCGAACAGGCCGTCGACCCCACCCAGAGCCCGGCCGAGGCGAAGACCGCCGCAGGCTGCGCGTGCGGCGGCTGACCGGCCCCGCCCCAGCTGTTCGGTGATTGATCTGCTGCGGTCATTGGGTCCGCCGACCAGGGGTCGGCGGACCCGCCGACATGTTCGCCAACCTTCCCCAGATCCTTGGACAGTGCGCAGGCCGCCTGCGGGCGGGGGCGGCCCACCGGCGTTCACTTCGACCGGACCCACGCCACCCGCGCACTGGCGGGCTCCGACATCGCCTGCCCCCCGATCGACCGAGCCGTCATCGACCGCTACCTCGCCTACTCCACCGGAATCAGGACACCTGCCCCGCCCTCAGCCGCATCGGGAGGGGCCCGATGCCCAGGGCCATGCGGGGTTTTGCGGTGATCTGGTGTCCGGGTTCGGGGTGGAATTGCCACCGGCTGGTGAGGTGGGCGAGGACGAGGCCGTTGCCGACGAACGCGCGGGCCTTCTCCCAGGCGAGGCCGCCCTTCGAGGAAGCTCCTGGGGATCCTCGCGATCTTCTCCACCTGATGAGTGCCGGATGGACTCTCAGCCCCGCCGCCGACCTCGCCGCCATCCCAGGATTCCGCCTCGCCGTCCGCGCCGAGAACCTTGAGGCCTGCGTCTACCCGCTGTGCGCCGGCGACTGCTCCTGGGCCGTCCGGTCCCTGCCCCGGTGGCCCGCGGCGATCTACGGCGGCCTCGACAGCCGCCGACGCTGCCTCCGGCGCGCCAGGGTCAGGAGGGCCACGCCACCCCTCACGTGCCAGGTCGAGCACCGGGCTTCTCCCCTCGGGAACGGGACCAGGGACAGGGACAGGGACAGAGACGGAATCACGAGCGCCACGACGAAGACGAAGGCGCATGCGGACACGAACCCGATCGGGTCGACGCCGCCGCGCCCGCAGGCCTGCGTGGCGGCACCGAACAGCGTCCGCGAGCGGCCGCAGCGGGCCTGCGGAGACCGTCGGAGTTTCTTCCGCTCCGAGAGCTAATAACTCCGCCAGGCCCCCCGACAAGGCCGAATGCCCTCGTGACGCACGCCCGCCATCGCTCGGACACCGGCCGCAACGGGACGCAACACCGCCGCAACTCCGCTGACCAGCAGGCAGAACGGCGATTGACAGCAGGCCTCGGCGTTCAGCACGATGAGCGCCGAGCCCACTCGCAGCACGCCGGAAGGAGGGCCGATGACCGACGTACTCCGGGTCCCGTGCCCTGCCTGTCCCCGCCCCTGCCGTGGCCACGGCCGCAGCCGCTGTTGTCGCTGAACGCCCGCTCCCGCCCGGGGCCGTGCTGAGCCCGTACCGCTGATCCGGTAGAGCCCGGCGCCCGCCCCCAGGCAAGGCGCCCACCGACCGTGCGCCCGTCGGACAGCCGTCCGCCACGGCCGCACACCCGGCGCCGCCCGCACTCCCTGCACGGCACCGCACGGCACCGCACGGCACCGCGCTGCACCTGCGTGCGCCGCGCCGCCCTGTGCCGTCCCTCCCTGCGCCGCGTTCCGGATCCGGTCCGCGCCACGCCGGCCGGTCCTGCCGCACGCCCGCCCTGCCCCACACCGGCGCGGCCGGCCGGCATCTCCTTGCCGGTTCGTTCCTTCGCCGTCCCGTCCCCCCTCCCCGCGAAAGCCGAGGTTCCGCCATGACCACCGCCCTCACCGAGCTCCGCATCACCCCGGTCGCCGGCCGGATCGGCGCGATCGTGCACGACGTCCGGCTCGGCGGCGACCTGCCCGCCGAGACCGTCGCTGCCGTCGAGGCCGCGCTGTACGAGCACAAGGTGCTGTTCTTCCGCGGCCAGAACCACCTGGACGACGCCGAACACGAGGCGTTCGCCCGCCTGTTGGGCCAGCCGGTCGGCCACCCGACGGTGCCCAGCGCGGACGGCCGGTACATCTTCGAGCTGGACGCCACCAAGGGGGTGCGCGCCAACAACTGGCACACCGACGTCACCTTCGTCCCGTCCTACCCGAAGGCCTCGATCCTCCGCTCGCTGGAACTCCCGCCGGCCGGCGGCTCCACCGTCTGGGCCAACACCGTCGCCGCCTACCAGGACCTGCCGGAGCCGCTGAAGGTGCTGGCGGAGAGCCTGCGGGCGGTTCACACCAACGACTACGACTACGCGGCGAGCCTGGCCCTGCGGCCCGAGCTGGCCGACAACGCGGAGATCGCCAAGCTGTTCCGCCAGGTGTTCGTCTCGACCGCGTTCAAGACCGAGCACCCGCTGGTCCGCGTGCACCCGGTGACCGGCGAGAAGACGCTGCTGCTCGGCGCGTTCGCGCAGCGCATCGTGGGCGTGTCGGGGGCCGACAGCCGCGCCCTGATCGACCTCTTCCAGCGGTACGTCGAGCGGCTGGAGAACACCGTGCGCTGGGAGTGGCAGGTCGGCGACGTGGCGGTCTGGGACAACCGCGCCACCCAGCACTACGCCGTCAACGACTACGGCGATGAGCCGCGCCTGGTCCGCCGGATCACCCTGGACGGCGACCTGCCGGTGGGCGTGGACGGCACCCCGAGCCGTCTGCTGGAGCCGACCGAGCCGCCCAAGGTGGCCGGTCTCGTCCCGGCCGAGGAGCTGGAGGCCTCCCTCCCGGCATGAGCCGACCGGCCCGGGCCCGGGCCGTCCCCCGGGGCCCGGGCCACCACCCGCAGGCCGGCGCCCCGCAACCCCGTAGCCCCGCAGCCCGAAAGGCACCCGCGATGTCCGACACGCTCCCGCACCCCGCCCTCCGCCCCGCGGACGACCGGCGGACCGGCGACGAGCGCCGTATCGGGGACGAGCGGCGGACCGGCGACGACCGCCGTATCGGGGACGAGCGGCGGACCGGCGACGAGCGCCGTATCGGGGACGACCGGCGGGATGTCAACGCCGCCACCGTGCTGCGGACCGTGCTCGACCGCGGGCCGATCGCCCGCAGCCGGGTCGCCGCACTCACCGGGCTGAGCGCCTCCGCGGTGTCCCGGCAGGTGGTGGACCTCACCCGGATCGGACTGCTCTGCGAGCGGCCCGAGTTGACCGGCGGCGGGGCGGGCACGGTCGGGCGGCCGCAGCTGCCGGTGGACGTCGACACCGGCCGACTGGCGGTGGCGGGGCTGCACATCGGAGTGCCGTACACCACCTTCTCCCTGCTGGACCTGCGCGGAAACGTGCTCCGCCGACAGGAGTTGAGCAACCGCGGCCGTACCGGGCAAGCCGTGCTGGGGCCACTGCTGGAGCGGCTGCCCCGGCTGCTCGCCCAGGTGCCGGGTGGCCGGACGGTGGTCGGGCTGGGCGCCGTCACCGGTGGCACGGTCGATCCGGACCGCGGCATGACCGTCCGGCATGATCCGCTCCGATGGAAGGACATGCCGCTCGGCGAGCTGCTCTCCCGGGCCTCCGGACTGCCGGTGCGGGTGGACAACCACGCCCGGGCGCTCACCCAGGCGGAGATCCTCTTCGGGCACCCGGCCGCCCGCCGCTCCATGGTGCACCTCTTCGTCGGGCACGTGGTGGACGCGGCGCTCGCGGTGGCCGGCGTGGTGCACCTGGGCCCCGCCTCGGCCACCGGCGACGTCGCCCACCTGCCGGTGCCGGGCGACGACACGCTCTGCCACTGCGGCCGGACCGGCTGTCTGGCGGCCGCCGCCTCGGACACCACGCTCTTCGAGGCGGCGGCCGCGGACGGGATCACCTCCCGGCCCGACCGGGCCGAGCTGATCGCCGCCGTGCAGGCCGGGGACCGGCGGGCCGACCTCCTGGTCCGCCGCCGGGCCGCGATCGTCGGCCGGGCCCTCGCCCTGCTGGCGGACGTGGTCAATCCCGACCTGCTGGTGCTCACCGAGACCTTCGCGGTACTCGATCCGGTCTACCTGGACGTGGTCCGGGCCGAGTTCGCGCTCCGCTCGCACCTGCGCCGGGACGCGGACCTGCTGATCGCCCAGCGGCGCGGGGCCGACGCGCTCGCCGTGGCGGCCGGCGCCGCCGTCCTGGGCGTGCTGTACGCCCGGCCGCTCCAGGCGACGGCGCCCGCCCCGGCGCCGCCCGCCGGCCCCGGCCGGCTGCTCTGACCGGACGACCCCGCCACCCCACGACCCGGCACCCCCCGCCGCCCAACACCCCAGCCCCACCCCCACCCCTCCCACTCGCCCGCCCGACCACCCCGTCGAAGGACCCGTTATGACCGCGTTCACCACTTCCTCCGCCCCCGGCGTCTCCCGCCGGGCCCTGCTCCGCGGAGGCCTCGCCGGCGCCGGCCTGCTGACGCTGGCGGCCTGCCGTTCGGCCGCGGACACCGCCACCTCCGCCGCGAGCGGATCGGCGGGCCCGCGCCGGGGCGGCGTCCTCACGGTGGGCGCCGGTGTCGACTTCACCCCGAGCCTGCTCTTCGCCCAGAGTGCCAACACCCTCGTCCAGCGCCTGGTCTTCAACACCCTGACCAGGTACGACGACCGGCTCCAGCCGCAGCCCGAGCTGGCCACCTCCTGGCAGGTGGCGGCGGACGGTACCGGGGTCACGCTGAAGCTGCGCGAGGACGTGCTCTTCCACAGCGGCCGCAAGTTCACCGCGGACGACGTGGTGTTCGCCGTCAAGAACCTCCAGAACCCGGCCCGCTCGGCCCAGTTGCGGTCCACCGCCGCGGCCGTCACGGACTTCCGGAAGAACGGCGACTTCGAGCTGACCCTCGTCCTCGCCCACCCGGTGAGCAACCTCTTCGACCTCTTCGAGTTCATGATCATCCCGGATTCGGTCAGCGTCGAGGAGGCCGTCGCCGGCACCAAACTGATCGGCACCGGCCCGTTCACGCTCACCGACCGAAAGCCCGGCAGCTCCATCACCTTCGCCCGCAACGAGAAGTACTGGAACCCCGGCCGGCCCTACCTGGACGGCGTGGAGATCCGGATCGTCCCGCAGGCGGAGTCCCTGCTGTCCTCGCTCAGGACCGGCCAGACCCAGCTGTCCTACTCCGTGCGCGGCAAGGACGTGGCCACCCTCAAGGACGACCCGCAGTTCCACATCAAGCAGTACGACACCGGCGCCGGCGCCTACTACATCGGCGCCAACCTCACCGGCGAGCACGTGGGCGACAAGCGCGTCCGGCAGGCCATCGCCTGGGCGGTGGACCGCGAGCGGCTCGTCCAGCAGGCCCTCGGCGGGTACGGCACCGTCTCCTCCGCCCCCTGGCCCAAGTCCTCGCCCGCTTACAGCGAGGCCAACGCCACCCGCTACAGCCACAACCCGGACAAGGCGCGGGCGCTGCTCAAGGACGCGGGCCTCGACAGCATCACCCTGCCGTTCGCGCACTCCAACGAGCCCGGCTCCACCGCCGTCGCCCAGATCCTGCAGTACGACCTCAAGCAGGTCGGCATCGAGACGGTGCTCCAGCCCACCGATTCCCCCACCATGCAGAAGCAGCTCATCTCCCAGACCATGCCCGCCCTCTGGACGCTCAGCCACGGCTTCGCCCAGCTGCACCCGGCCACCCTGGCGGTCAGCGCCTACCCGTTCAACGAGGCGAAGAACAGCTCGCGCTTCAGCTCGCCCGCCTACACGGACGTCGTCCAGAAGGCCTGGAACCGGCCGGACAGCGACGGCGCCGAGGCCAAGGCGCTCTACCAGCAGATCACCGACGTGCTGCTGGACGAGGAGTTCGTCATCGACCTCGCCATCGCCGGCCTGGTCGAGGTCGCCGGCGGCAAGGCCCGCGGCGCCGACCTCAACAAGTTCGGCTACCTCAACCTCGACGACGCCTACCTGACGGCCTGACCGATGCGCACCTTCCTCGTCAAACGGCTGCCCTCGGGGCTGCTCGTCCTCGTCCTCGCCTCCTTCCTGGTCTTCCTCATCCTCCGGCTGATCCCCGGCGACCCGGCCACCTCGCTGGCCGGGCCCGACGCCGGCCCGGAGGCCGTCGCCGCCGTCCGCGGCCGGCTCGGCCTCGACCGACCGTTGCCCACCCAGTACGTCAGCTGGCTCGGCCACCTCGTCACCGGGGATCTCGGGCCCAGCTACGCGATCGGCGGGCAGGTCGCCGACCTGATCGGCAACGGCCTCGGTGCCACCGTCCAACTCACCCTCGGCGCCCTGCTGCTGGTGATCCTGATCGCCCTCCCGCTGGGTGTGCTCGGCGCGACCACCCGGCGCCGGCCGGTCGCCGCCGCCGTCCGCGCCTTCACCACCGCGGTCCTCGCCGTGCCCCCGTTCGTCACCGGCGTCCTGCTGGTGCTGCTCTTCGCGGTCACCCTCGGGCTGCTGCCGGCCGGCGGCCACGAGTCGCTGCTCGACCAGCCCGACCTCGCCGTCCAGTACCTGTTGATGCCGGCCGTCTGCCTGGCCCTGCCGAGCGCCGCCGTGCTCGCCCGCTACCTCAAGGACGGCATGGAGCGCGCGCTCGCCGAGGACTACGTCCGCACCGCCACCGCGCTCGGCGTCTCCCGCCGGCGGATCGTCTGGCAGCACGCCCTGCCCAACGCGCTGCCGCCCGCGATCACCGTGCTCGGCCTGCAGATCGGCCAACTCATCGCCGGCGCCGTCCTGGTGGAGCGGATCTTCGCCTGGCCCGGCCTCGGCCAGCTGATCGAACAGGGCGTGATCCGCCGCGACTACCCCGTCGTGCAGGACCTCCTGCTACTGATCGTCGCCGTCTACGTCACCGTCCAGCTGCTCACCGACCTGGTGTACGCGTGGCTGGACCCCCGGATCCGGTGGGAGTGAAACCGATGACCGTCCTCACGGCCGACCGGCCGAAGTCCCCCGGCGCCCGCCGCCACAACCGCTACCTGGCCGGGCTGCTGACCGGGCGCGGCCTCACCGGCCTGGTCCTGGTCGGCGTGATCGCCCTGGCCGCCCTCACCGCGCCGCTGCTCACCGACCTCGACCCGAACGCCCAGAGCGCGCTGGCCCTGGCCGGGCCGAGCGCCGCCCACCCCTTCGGCACCGACGACCTGGGCCGCGACCTCTTCAGCCGGGTGCTGCACGGCACCGGCACCGACCTCGCGATCACCTTCGCCGCGGTGCCGGCCGGCGCCCTGCTGGGCTGCTCCTTCGCCCTGCTCGCGGCCTCGTCCCGGGTGGCCGACCTCGCCGTCCAGCGCGTCTTCGACCTGCTGCTCGCCTTCCCCGGGATCATCCTGGCCCTGGCCGTCACGGCCGTCCTCGGCCCCGGCCGCTGGCCGGTCCTGATCGTCATCGCGCTCGCCGAGATCCCGGGCTTCGGCCGCCAGTTGCGGGCCGGCATCCTCGTCCAGCGGGAGCGCGAGTACGCCCTGGCCGCCCGGGTCGGCGGAGCCTCCCGGCTCCGGGTGCTGCTGCGCCACGTCGTCCCCAACGCGGCCGACCCGCTGATCGTGCAGACCGCCGTCGCGCTCTCCATCGGCGTCTTCATCGAGGGCGCGATGAGCTTCCTCGGCCTCGGCGTCCGGCCGCCGGAGCCCACCCTCGGCTCGATCCTCAGCCAGTCCGTCGCCTACCTCTCCACCCAGCCCACGTTCGCGGCCGCCCCGCTGGCCGCCACCACCGCCCTGGTCCTCGGCTTCACCCTGATCGCCGAGGCGCTGAACAAGGGAGTGCGCCGATGAGCCGCCCGGCGAGCCACCCGGAGCACGGCCCCGCCAGCCGCCCGGGGAGCAGTCCCGGGAGGAGCCCGGTGCTCCGGGTCCGCGACCTCACCGTCGAGTTCGGCGGCGCGGGGGAGGGAGCCGGAGCCGCCACCGGCCGGGGGGTCGGCGCCGTCCCCGGGGTCCGCGCCGTTGACGGGGTCGGCTTCGAGCTGGCGGCCGGGGAGACGCTCGGGCTGGTCGGCGAGTCCGGCTCCGGCAAGTCGACCACCGCGCTGGCCCTGCTGCGGATGCTGCCGCCGGGCGGCCGGATCACCGGCGGTTCGGTCGAGCTCGACGGCCAGGACCTCGCCGTGCTGCCCGAGCCGGCCCTGCGCGAGCTGCGCGGACGGCGGATCGCGATGATCTTCCAGGATCCGATGTCCTCGCTGAACCCGGTGCTCACCGTGGGCAAGCAGCTGGACGAGGCCCTGCGGGCGCACGGCACGGCGGACCGCACCGCACGGGCCGCCCGGGCGGTCGAGCTGCTCGGCCTGGTCGGCATCCCCGACGCCGCCGGCCGGCTGCGCGACCACCCGCACCAGTTCTCCGGCGGCCAGCGCCAGCGGATCATGATCGCGCTCGCCCTCGCCCACGACGCCGAGGTGCTCGTCGCCGACGAACCGACCACCGCACTCGACCCGACCGTCCAGCAGCAGATCCTCCGGCTGCTGGCCCGGATCAACCGGGAGACCGGCACCGCCCTCGTGGTGATCAGCCACGACCTCGGCGTGATCGCCCGGACGTGCCGCCGGATCCTGGTGATGCGGGAAGGCCGGGTGGTCGAGCAGGGCCGGACGGCCGAGGTGCTCGCGGCGCCCCGGCACCCGTACACCAAGGAGCTGCTGGCCGCCGTGCCACGGCTGGATGCCCCCTCCGAGGCCGCCGCCAACAGCACCCCGGGCCCCGAACCGCTGCTCACCGTCAGCGGGGTGGGCAAGACGTACGGGCCGCGCCGACGGGCCGTCACCGCGCTGGACGGCGTCGACCTCGTCCTGCACCCCGGCGAGACGCTCGGGCTGGTCGGCGAGTCCGGCTCCGGCAAGTCGACGCTGGCCCGCGCGCTGGTCCAGGTGCACGCCCCCTCGGCCGGCACCATCCGGTTCCGCGGCGAGGAGTTCGGCCGCGGCGGCGGTGCCGCCGCCCGCCGCGAGGTGCAGATGGTCTTCCAGGACCCGTACGCCTCGCTCAACCCCCGGATGACGGCCGGGCAGATCATCGCCGAACCGCTGATCGCCCACGGGCTCGGCGACCGGGCGACCCGGGAGAAGCGGGTCGCCGAACTGCTCCGGCAGGTCGGGCTGGATCCGGCCACGGCCGACCGGTACCCGCGCGCCTTCTCCGGCGGCCAGCGCCAGCGGATCGGCATCGCCCGGGCGCTGGCGCCCGAGCCGAGCGTGCTGATCTGCGACGAGCCGGTCTCCGCACTGGACGTCTCGGTGCAGGCGCAGGTGATCGAGCTGCTCGCCCGGCTCCAGCGCGAGCTCGGGCTCGCCATCCTCTTCATCGCCCACGACCTCGCGGTGGTCCGGCAGGTGAGCCACCGGATCGCGGTGATGCACCGCGGCCGGATCGTCGAGACCGGCCCGGCCGACCGCGTCGTCACCGCGCCCGAACACCCGTACACCGCCGAACTCCTGGCCGCCGTCCCCCGGCTGGAGTCCGCCCCGCAGCTCGCCCCGCACCTCACCCCCCGGAGCCCCGTATGACCAGCACCCCGGACCCGCACCGCCCCGCCGCGGACGCCCGCCCCGCCGCGGTCGGCACCGGCACCGCCGCCGACACCGCCGCCGACCCGCACCGCCGCGACCCCTACGCCGGGTTCCCCGGCACCGTCGGCCGCACCTTCGGCGTCTCCACCCCCGCCTGGCCGGAGCCGGTCCGCCCGCGCGAGGGCGCGCCCAACATCGTCGTCGTCCTGATCGACGACATGGGGTACAGCGACATCGGCCCGTTCGGCTCCGAGATCCCCACGCCCACCCTGGACGGGCTCGCGGCGACCGGCGTCAAGCTGGCCAACTACCACACCATGCCGCTCTGCTCTCCCGCCCGCGCCGCCCTCCTCACCGGCCTCAACCCGCACCGGGTCGGCTACTCCTTCGTCGCCAACGCCGACCCCGGGTTCCCCGGCTAC
This sequence comes from Kitasatospora sp. NPDC005751, assembly GCF_040630835.1. Lineage (NCBI taxonomy): Bacteria > Bacillati > Actinomycetota > Actinomycetes > Kitasatosporales > Streptomycetaceae > Kitasatospora > Kitasatospora sp. NPDC005751. Next base: position 2,067 of record NZ_JBEXYC010000032.1, on the reverse strand, counting down.
GGCATGGAGGTCGCCGGGGACATCCCCACCCTCGCCGAGCTGCTGCACGACCGGGGCTACGCCACCTACGCCGTCGGCAAGTGGCACCTCACCCGGGACTCCGCCTCCAACGCGGCCGACAACCGCGCCAACTGGCCGCTGCAGAAAGGCTTCGACCAGTACTACGGCGTGCTGGAGGGCCTCACCAGCCTGTTCCACCCGCACCAACTCGTCCGCGACAACAGCCCGCTGGACATCGACGAGTTCCCCGAGGGCTACTACTACACCGACGACATCACCGACCAGGCGATCGCCATGGTGAAGTCGCTGCGGGCGCACGACGCCGAGAAGCCGTTCCTGCTCTACCTGGCGCACAACGCGGTGCACGGCCCGCTCCAGGCCAAGCCGGCCGACCTCGCCCGGCACAAGGGCCGGTACGACGGCGGCTGGGACGAGCTGCGCGCCGCCCGGTTCGCCCGCCAGCTCGCCGGCGGTCACTTCCCGCCCGGAACCGAGCTGCCCGAGCGCAACGGCGAAGCCGGTCACGATGTCGGCCCGTGGGACGAACTCACCGACGTCCAGAAGAAGGTGTACGCCCGCTACATGGAGGTGTACGCCGCCATGGTCGACAACGTCGACCAGAACCTCGGCCGGCTCACCGACACCCTCGCCGCGCTCGGCGAACTCGACAACACCATCATCGTGTTCACCTCCGACAACGGCGGCACCGGCGAGGGCGGCGCGGAGGGCACCCGCAGCTACTTCAGCCGCTTCGTCCACCACCCGAACCTGCCCGAGGACTGGAACCCCGACGTGGAGCGGGAGATCGAGCTGATCGGCGGCCCGCAGTCCCTCGTCCACTACCCGCGCGGCTGGGGCATGGCCTCCAACACGCCGTTCCGCTTCTACAAGGGCCAGACCTACGCGGGCGGCGTCCGGGTGCCGTTCGTGCTCTCCTGGCCGGCCGGGCTGCCCCGCGCCGAAGCTGACGGCGGGGTCCGCGCGCAGTACCAGTACGTCACCGACATCCTGCCCACCCTGCTCGAACTCGCTGGTGTCGAAAGGCCGTCGGAGCGCGGCGGGCAACCGGTGCAGTCGCTCGACGGCATCAGCTTCGCCCCCGTGCTGCGCACGCCCGGCGCGCCGTCCACCCACCCCGAGCAGTACTGCGAGATGACCGGCAACCGCAGCTACTACCGCGACGGCTGGAAGCTGGTCACCCTGCACCGGTTCGGCGCGCCGTACGACGACAGCGAGTGGGCCCTGTACGACCTGCGCACCGACCCGACCGAGATCCACGACGTCGCCGCCGACCACCCGGAACTGGTCAAGGAGTTGGCCGCCGCGTGGGAGGCCGCCGCCTGGCGCAACGGCGTGTTCCCGCTGGCCGACGGCAGCGGCGCCCTCGCCCTGCGCGGCCCCGAGGCCGACCGCCTCCGCCGGCCGGTCACCCTGCTGGCCGGCACCCCCGAGCTGGAGCGCTACCGCTCCTCCCGCCTGATCTCCTTCCGCTCCTTCGCCGTCGAGGTCGAGCTGACCGCCCACGGCGCGGACGACCGGGGCGTCCTGGTCTCGCACGGCGACCAGGGCGGCGGCTACAGCCTCTACGTCGAGGACGGCCGGCTGCACTTCGCCTACAACCAGTACGGCGAGCTCTTCGAGGCCGACGGCGGCCCGCTCGCGCCGGGCGCCCGCCGGATCACCCTGGAGGCCACGGCCGTGGCCGACCTCAAGTGGGAGTTCCGCATCCTGGTGGACGGCGCGGAGGGCGGCCGGCTCGGCCCGGTGCACCAACTGATCGGCATGGCACCGTTCCAGGGCATCAGCGTCGGGATCGACCGCAAGTCCCCGGTCTCCTGGCCGGTGTACGAACGGCACCGCTCCTTCCGCTACACCGGCAGGCTGCACGCCGTCACCTACCTGCCCGGTGAGCCGGCGCCGTACGACCCCGAGACGGTCGTCCGGGCGCTGCGGGAGGCGGCGGCCGCCTTCGAGTAGACCGCCCGGCCCGGCCGGTAGGGGCGCGTCCGGGAGCGGCCCCGGCGGCCACCGGGTCATACCGGAGTACTACGGCGGAGTCCGGTCCCC